>JAACDW010000203.1 GCA_009936775.1 Pseudomonadota bacterium | reverse complement strand
GAGTGGCTGAAGGCGCTCCCCTGCTAAGGGAGTATAGGTTAATCCCCTATCGAGGGTTCGAATCCCTCTCTCTCCGCCATACAAAAATGGAGCCGCTAGGCTCCTTTTTTTTTGCTTAGTGGGCGGACTTAGCTTACGCGGAGTCAGCTCTTGCGGATGTAGACATCTGGGTGTTTGCGAGCACCACAGGGAAACAATTACTGGTGCTTTCTGGGGGCAACTATCGATGACCACAGCCACTCAAGCTGATGAAATTAAGGGGTACGGTACCAGCCGTTACCGTTCCTACGTGCTCGCTGCACTGACGCTTATTTACATACTGAATTTCGTTGACCGAGGTTTGCTCGCGGTCGTCGGTCCTGACCTCGTGCCTGAGCTGGGTATTTCCGACACTCAATTTGGCCTTCTCACCGGTTTCGGATTTGCCCTTTTATACACAATTGTCGGTATTCCTTTGGCGCGTTACGCAGACACTGGTAACCGCGTGTGGCTTATGAGCGTGTGCATTGCACTGTGGTCGATTATGACGGTGCTGTGTGGACTCGCAACCGAAGTCACAATCGGTTCGTTTACCATTGGCGCATTCTGGATATTGTTGGCGTGCCGGGTCGGGGTCGGTATCGGTGAGGCAGGTTGCACACCGCCGGCCAACTCGTTAATCGCGGATTATTATGCACCGCAAGATCGGTCTCAGGCGCTGGGTGTCTACGCGATGGGCGTGACACTTGGCACGATGTTCGCCAACCTGATTGGTGGCTGGGTGACCGATGCCTTTGACTGGCGCACGGCATTTTTCGTCGTAGGTTTGCCCGGTGTATTAATTGCCGCCGTGTTCAAACTGACGGTAAAAGAACCTCCCCGCGGCTACACCGATCCGCCAGGCACCCAGTCTAAGGAGCGCGTGACCTTGGGGGAGGCGATACGCGAACTAACGACGAAACCAGCGTTTTGGTATATGACGGCTGGCGCTACGGTTGCGGCTTTTTGTGGCTACGGTATTTCGTCGTTCCAATCAATCTTCCTTGTTCGAGCCCACGGCATCACCGCCGGCGAGGCCGCCATCTGGATCAATGCTCCAGTATCACTGTCGTCTGCCGTTGGCACCTTTGCCACAGGTTGGCTTGCAACTCAGCTTTACAAAAAGCATCCCGGCGCAATCGCTTGGGTACCTGGTATCGGTTTGGCTTTATCCATTCCGTTTTATATCTTCGCCTTTACTACCGAAAATCTTGTTTTCGCTGCCCTCGGCCTGATTATCGCCGGTTTCGTGAAGTACGGTTATATAGCCGCCCAGTACACGATTGGGCAGGGGGTTGTGACCATGCGCGTTCGTGCGATGGCCACCGCCGTGCTGCTGTTCGTCGCCAACCTGATTGGCTACGGTTTCGGCCCGCTGTTCATTGGCGCTATCTCAGACGTTTTCTTTATCAATGGCATCACAGAGGTTGGTGTCGCTGCAGATGAGCTCACTCGAAACCAGTGCCATCCTCGCGCCATAGCAGAGCTAAGCGATAATCTGCAGGCTGTCTGCGGTAACGTCTACTCGCAAAGCTTACAGTCAGCAATGGTCATCATGGCGTCGCTTTATGCCGCCAGTTCCCTGTTCTTCCTAATAACTTGGCGTCGCCTGGACAAAGATATGGTCGATCGGAATCCAAGCTAAAAAATGCAAGACCCCTGTTTTTACGAGATTTTTCTCGACCCACAGCGCCGCAGCTACGGATCTCGATGTTGAGGCTGTGGTCGCCTCGCCACAGGATTCATTGGGTTACTCCCACTGAAACTATGATGGCCTTTTTCCTTCATGGTTTGGTAAGCAGCCATTTCCTTCACAGCAGCTTGCTGTTGTAGCCGCTTGGCTGTTGACTTGTTACCACCCCCAACAACATGGTTCTTTGCGGGCCGATAGGCGCCAGTAGCGCTCGCTACACCACCATCTTGTGCCGCGTCGAGAGCGGTTTCTGCGGCAGTAAACGCAGTCGGCTTACCGAATGTCCACGCGTGCCCTTCAACGCCTTGTCCGCGCACGGCGCTTCCTTTCGAATCGAGAACTGCCTCTGAGCCGCTAGGTAAGCCGACATGATCACCGACTAACCCGGTACTTTGCACCACGGATTGAATAATGGCCGCCCGCTTACGCCGTGTGGCGCTCTTTTGGGCCGCGTGATGCCCATCCTTTATCGCAGTCAGAGCCTCGGTAACTCCGTTCGCGCCAAGGTAGTTGTCGCGAACTTTATCGAGCGTATCGGCGGTTTTCTGTTCGGCCCGGCTCGACTTTACCTCGGCGCTGCGCAGGGTAGCCGCAGCGGCAAGCTTGGAGACCGTGCCGATAGACGCGGTGAAGCCATCGGCTCCGCCGGTTAGGGTACTCGTTGCCACAGCTGCATCCCCTACAGTGGACATCGCCGAGGCTGCATAGCGCCGCGATGCGGCCTCTTGTCCAAGTTTGTGTGCTTCAGGATTTAGCGCTTTGACGTGGGCATGCTACTCGCGCACTCCATCTGCATCACTGTGCGCAGCTTTTTGCGTATCAACCCACTCCTGATTGCTCTTTCGGAAAAGTTTTAGTTTGTGTTT
>JAACDW010000034.1 GCA_009936775.1 Pseudomonadota bacterium | reverse complement strand
CGCAGGCTGATCGACCAAGCGCACATTGAGCAGTTCATTCTTTTCGAGCCGTGACAGCATAGAGCCTATGCCCGGTTGGTAAAGTTCTACCCCAAGCAGCAACCACTCGGGGCGACGCTGGGCCCAATCAAGCAGCTCCAAGCCCATGCCACAACCGATTTCCATACCCAAGGGTCGCATCTGCAAGTCGTCAGCAGTCCAGCGGTAGCGCTCGGTTAGCGCCGCCAAGGCGGTGGCTTGGGCCTTGGTGAAACGCCCGCGCCGACGGATATAGTTAAAGTGGGTATCGGCGTGATCCGCAGGGCCTTGTTGCGCGTCGTGCATAGCGGTAATCGGTTTCCTAATCTGGTTTCTGGCGGCAGGGTATTCATTGGCCGCCGAGTCAAAGCGCTGAAGCAGAGGCGGGTTAGGTGTCTTGAGTTGTTAGCGCCGCAATGCACAGGCAAGTCCACCCGGCGATAAGCGTCAGTCCACCAAGCGGTGTCACGGGCCCAAGCCAAGCGGCCGACAATGCATTGAGCAACACCAGCGCGTAAATACTGCCACTAAAGGTGAGTATGCCCAAGGCAAACAACAGTCCTGCCAAGCGCAGTACTGCAGGCCCGCCTTGACGCAGCCACAGCGCGACAATCAGCATGACCGGCGCATGCACGAGTTGATAGAGGACCCCGGTCTGCCAGCTGGCGAGGCCAGATGCTGGCAGCACCTCGCGTAGCCCATGGGCACCAAAAGCCCCAAGCAGAACGGCGAGGAGGCCATAAAGGCCTCCGATACATAGGATTAGCTTTGCGGGCATGTTCTTCCCACACTGGGCCGGCTATGGTACCCGACTAGCCTGCGATGGCCGTTTTGAGTTTGTTCATCGCGTTTTTTTCCAGCTGACGAATCCGCTCTGCTGACACTCCGTACTCGGCGGCCAGCTCATGCAGTGTGGACTTGTCATCACTGAGCCAGCGCTGCTGCAAAATGTCTCGGCTGCGCTCGTCCAAGGCCGCTAGCCCGGCACTAAGACGCAAATGCATGTCTTTGTCACTGCTCGCGTCGGCCACCAGATCCGCAGGATCCGGCGCTGCCGAGGGCAGGTAGTGCACTGGCGCGGTGGCCGTTTCTTCGTCACTACCGTGCCCGTCGAAAGCCATATCGCCGGCACTGAGTCGACTCTCCATTCGCGTCACTTCAGCACTGGGCACACCCAGTTCATCGGCTATGGCCGCCGTTTCCTCGACACTTAGCCAGCTGGACGTTTTCTTTGCGCCGCGCAGATTGAAGAACAATTTTCGCTGGGCCTTAGTGGTGGCCACCTTGACGATGCGCCAGTTGCGCAAAATGTACTCGTGCATTTCTGCCTTGATCCAGTGCACGGCAAAGGAGATCAGGCGCACGCCTACGGTAGGGTCGAAGCGTTTTACAGCCTTCATTAATCCCACATTGCCTTCTTGGATAAGGTCCGCTTGGGACAGGCCATACCCTTTATAAGAGCGGGCAAGATGTACCACAAAACGCAGGTGGCACATGACCAGTTCGCGAGCCGCGTCCAGATCGCCATGCTCCTGCAATCTTTGGGCAAGAGAGCGCTCGTCTTCTGGACTAAGAATAGGGAATTGACTGATCGTACGCAGATAGGCATCGAGATCAGCACCGGGTGCCAAACTTGGCATTTTCATTACATCGGTCGTCATCGTTAGGACTCTCTTAGTAAACAATCGGACCCGCTCGTAAGCTCAATTTGGCTCTCGCAGCTTGGGCCAGCGCAACGATTGCGCGTTCAGAGTGCTACCTAGGGTAACACAGAATCCGGATATTAGCCCTCGTATGGCGAGAGTGCTAACCCCCTTTTGTGACACAGACCAAGGATTGGTCAACTGCACACCGGCACAAGAGGGCAGCAGTTGAGACTGCCTTTAGGCCGATGGCGTGCGCTGGGACAATGCTAGCAGCGCACCAAGCACCCCCAGCAACCAGCCGAGCAACAGCATTACGAGCAAAAATGGCGAGGTGAAGCCGGCGATTTGTACCCCGACTTGATAAGACACCGCCAGCGACAGCAGCGGGGCTTCAATCTGATTGAGAAAAACCGCAATCAACACGATCGCGACAAAACCGCCGCCGATACCGTAAGCCGAACCAAAGTAAAGAAAGGGGCGCCGCATTTGTGCCGGGGTGGCGCCGATAAGCGCCAACACACGCAGCTCTCCAAGACGACTTTCGATAGCGATGCGCACCGAGGCGAAGGCCACCATCACCGCCGCGAGCAACAACATGATCGACAACCCTGCGCCTACCCGGCTGGCGAAATCAGACAGATCTCGAAGACGCTCAAGCCAAGTAGTTTCAATAACCACATCATCAACACCGCTCTCCGGCAGCAGCTGACGGCGCAACGCCTCCAGCGCTAAAAAGGAGGTTCCGGTGTCGAGCACGACGGCAAAAGACGCAGGCAAAGGGTTGGTCTCTACCGCGACCACCGCTTGGCGCAAAAACTCCGAATCGCCGCTTTGGGCAAGCATCTGCTGCAATGCCTGCTCGGGAGTTGTGGCCTCAACTCGGGTGATATTGGCGCGTTGCCGCAGGCGCTCGCCCATATCTGCTACTGCTGCATCGGATGCATTCAATTTCATGTAAACCGTCAGGCCGGCATTGCCCTGCCATTGCTGGCTGAAGGTTTGCAGATTGCTGTGGGCAATCCATAGCAAGCCGGGCAACGTCAACGCCACACCAACCATCAGCCAAACCAACAAGCTGCTAAGCATGCGCTGGCTAATAAATAAGGTGGTATCCGATGCCACCCGGACATGGTCGGCTAGCCAGCCTCGCAGGTAGCCGCCCCGGGGCCGCCAGCGCTCACTGCCATTGTCGCCGCGAGGCTTTGTGCGCTTGGCCATTAGTCTGCCGCTTGCTCTAGGTTGGCGGTGTCCTGTACCAGTTCACCTTGCGACAGATGCAAAATTCGGCAGCCTTGATCCTTGATGAGATCAATATCGTGACTGGCCACGAGGACAGTGGAGCCTAAATCGCGGAACTGATGGAACAGCGCGATGACCTGACGCGACAGGTACGGATCTAAGTTACCCGTAGGCTCGTCGGCCAGAATGATGCGCGGCCGATTAACAACAGCGCGCGCAATGCCCACACGCTGCTGCTCGCCGGTGGACAAATGCCGAGGAAATAAATGGCCCTTGTTGCTTAGGTCTACAGTAGACAGTGCGCCGCGCACACGTCGCTCAATATCTTTGGCACGCAAATGGGTAATACGCAGCGGCAAGGCTACGTTGTCGAAAACGCTTCGATCCTCGAGCAGGTTATGGTCTTGCAGTACCACGCCGACTTGACGCCGGAACCAAGGCATTTGCTTCGACCCAAGCCGGCTGACGTCGCTGCCGTCTACTAGTACCCTGCCGCTGGTCGGTTGTTCGGCGCCAATCAGCATTTTCAGCAGGGTACTTTTACCCGCGCCGGAATGACCGGTGAGAAACACCATGGACCCCTGCTCAATGCTTACCGAAACATTGGCAAGGCCCTGAGAACCGTTATCGAAACGGCGGGATACATGCTGCAACTGCAAAAAAGACATCGCTAGAGGCCATCCTCGGCCTGCAACAGAGCCTCGACAAATTCCTCTGGCTTGAACTCACGCAAATCTTCAACACCTTCACCCACGCCAATGAAGCAAATGGGCACGCGCTGCTCGGCGGCCGAATCTGCTGCAAGGGCGAACAGCACACCGGCTTTTGCCGTGCCATCTAACTTGGTTATCACCAAACCCGTCAGCGGCACTGTTGCATGAAAGAGTTTGACTTGGCTTAGGGCATTTTGGCCGACACCACCATCGAGTACCAAAATCACTTCATGAGGTGCTTCAGGGTCCAGCCGCTTGACCACCCGCTGAATTTTCGCCAGTTCATCCATCAACTGACTTTTTGCCTGCAGCCGACCTGCGGTATCGACTAGCAGAACGTCTACACCCTTAGCCTGAGCACTTTGCACCGCGTCGAAGGCAACCGACGCACTATCGGAGCCCTGAGCTTGCGCAATAACAGGGATGTCCTCGCGCTGCCCCCAAGCCTGCAGTTGTTCTACCGCAGCGGCGCGGAAGGTGTCTCCTGCCGCAAGCATGACGTTCAAACCCTGACTCTTGTAGCGCTTCGCCAGCTTGCCGATGGTCGTGGTTTTACCGACGCCATTCACGCCAACAAAGAAAATTACCTTGGGCAAGGCTGTTGCTGCACGCGGTTCAACAACAAGGCTGCGCCCCACCCCCTGAAGCCGTTGCACAAGCAACTGGTGCAGGGCCGCGTAGAGGGCGGACATATTTGCCAGTTCCCGGCGCCCGGCGCGGGCGGTTAGCTCGGCGATAATGGCTTGTGTGGTTTCCATGCCCACATCGGTCATCAGCAGCGCGGCTTCCAAATCTTCCAGTGCTGACGCATTGATTTCTTTCTCACCCAGCAGCAGGTTGCCCAACCCGGTGGCCAGTTGCGCCCGAGTTTTCGACAGCCCGTTACGCAGCCGGCCAAACAGCCCGGGGGCTTGGTCTTGATCTGAGCCGGGATCAGCAGGCGCTTGAGGCGTAGCAGGGTCGGTCATTTTCAGCATCTCTTTGTGGTGCGCACAGTATGGCGAAATACAGCTAAGCAAACCGACCCGCGCGGCACTTCGCCCATCGTCGGCAACTGCAGAATTCTATAGCATTCCCAGCTCAATCTTAGAGTTTGGTGTTCGCTTTGAAAAAAAATGTTCGCAACAACAGGCCGCAAGAAGTCAGGGTTAACAGTGGCCGTTTACGCGGTCGTAAGCTTACCTTCCCAGACACCGAGGGCCTTCGGCCCACGCTTGGCCGCACCCGCGAGACCTTGTTTAACTGGTTGCGCCCAAATCTTGTGGACGCAAGGTGTCTGGATTTGTTCGCAGGCTCTGGGGTGTTGGGCATTGAGGCCGCATCCATTGGTGCCAGCGATGTTGTGCTAATCGAAAATCAGCCGCAAACCGCAAGGCACTTGGCGCCCTCTATCGACACTCTGGGCCTGCAAGATATCTGCACCCTGCATACGACAGATGCCTGTAACTATCTGGCCCAATGTTCGCAGCCGTTCGATATCGTCTTTGTCGATCCACCCTTCGCTGCAACCGCACTGTTGGAACAAGCCATTTCACTGATCTGTCAACGGGCGCTGGTACGGCAGCAGCTTTATTTGGAGTTTGACCAACAACAAGAGCCTGCCGTCACGGCCCTGCTGAGCACATTTGAACTGCACCAGAGCAAAACCACCAAGGCCGGAAGCACCCGCAGTTGCCTCATTGCTACCGGCTAATTGCAAGCCTTTGTTGCCCAGACAACGCATTGCAGATGCTTCGGGGCAAGGTTAGCATCGCGACTTCAGCGGTTAGCACAACGCACTTTAACGATTGCTAAGGACATCGTGACATGGCACAACGCATCGTGGTTTATCCCGGCTCTTTTAACCCCATTACTAACGGCCACACAGATTTGGTAGAGCGTGCCCTAACCCTCTTCGATCATGTGGTGCTGGCCATTGGCACCTCGGCACAAAAAGATCCGGCGGTAGCGCTGAAAGACCGCATCGAACTGTGCCGAGAGGTTCTTGCACCCTACGGTGACCGTGTTTCAGTCGATGGCTTCAACAGCCTGCTAGTGGACTATGTGCGATCAAAGAATACCCACTTCGTGCTGCGCGGCCTGCGCACGGTGACCGACTTTGATTATGAGTTCCAGATGGCGGAGATGAACCGCTCGCTGGACCCGAAGATGGAATACGTTTTCTTGCCCACTTCCAGAGACTGTTCGTTTATCTCATCAACCCTGGTAAGAGAAATATCGGCGCTAGACGGCGATATCTCCCAATTCGTGCATCCTGCGGTGATAGCAGCCATGGCGAAAAACTAGGCTTCGGCGCAGCCGCCGAACTTCAGCAGACCGGCTTTTGCCAGCCGCCAAAGGTCTGACAGGCCGGACAATAGACGGTACT
>JAACDW010000202.1 GCA_009936775.1 Pseudomonadota bacterium | reverse complement strand
GCCAGCGCGCGTCAAGGGGGCACCAACCGAAGCGGCGTTAGCCCGCACAATACACAGCGCAGCGGCGCCGGACATAAAGCAAGCGTTAGTACTGTACTTGCAGCAATCGGCCAGAGCATTGGGGCCAAAGCCGCAACAACAGGCGCTGCGGGCGTTTTGCGCTGATAGTCAGGACGCGCAAGTGTTTGTGCAGGCGCTGAACGCCGCCTGCTACGGCGAACAAGTGTTACTGGACGAACACAGAGACCAAGGTACACGGGCGCTCGCGCAGTACACGGCCGAAGCGAAGCGACGTGCCGTATCGAGGCCAGCGGACTTGCCGCCCCTGTATCCAACGAGGCCCATGGTCTGACCTCGCCACACCGCTACAGAAAACGTTGCGCACTCGCGGCATTGCTGCCTAGGCGAGACTTTTGATTACTATTTCGTATAGGTCCCGTGACAAACTCGGGCTTTCAGACAGGGTGTTGAGTTGACTGCGCATCAGCCGCTGCCGCGCACTGTCGTAGCGCCCCATGCGCGTGAGAGGAGTCGTTAGGCGCGACGCTATCTGCGGATTCAAGGCATCTAACTGCATTATGGCGTCGGCCAAGAATTGATACCCAGAGCCGTCTAGGGCATGGAACTTGCGGTTGTTGAGCATGCCAAAAGCTGCATATACCGAACGCACTCTGTTTGGATTTTTTACGTCAAAATCTGCATGCGCTACCAGCGTCTGCAAGCCTGCTATATCAATCAGCGGGCTTTGCGCTTGCAGGTTAAACCATAGGTCGATGACCAAGGCGTAGTCTTGCCACGCGTCATAGAAGTCTTGCAGCAGGCTGTGGCGGAATTCACCGCTGATGCCATCACTGCGGCAAGCGATAGCCAGCACCGTGCGGCGGTCGGTGAGATTATCGGCCTGGGCGTAGCGAGCTTGCAGCAGTTCTTCCAGCACACTGCCTTGCAAGGTTTTACTGAGATACGAAAATGCCACGTTACCCAACGCTCGCTGCGCCATACCCTGCGCATCTGGCTGGTAGGCTTGATCCGAATCGTAGCGCTCGACCAGTTCCGCCCATCGATCTGCGTGAGCTGTGGCAGCGCTGGCTAACGCGGCATCGCGTGCATCGAGCAAGGCGTCGACTTCAAAGCCACGCAACTGCTCAAACAGATAGTTTTCGTTAGGCACGCTGAGCATGGTGGCTGCTAGAAGCTGTTGTTCTGGCGTTGCGCAATGTACCGCGCTCTTTGCCAACTCACCAAGGGTCGCCACTGGGTCTACGGTTGCCTCGACGTTGGCATCGAAGTGCTGGGTCCACAGCGTTTGCATGGCATCCCAGCGCACGAAACCGTCGATATCGTACTGCACGAGAAATGCCAGCTCGGCATCATCGCGCTGATGGCTCACCCTTACCGGAGCCGAAAAACCACGCAAAAAACTCACCACAGGTTTGGCTGTCAGCCCACTGACCCGCACCTCGCTGACCGCGTCTTTTGCGCCCAGTAGCAGGGTTTGAGCATTGTCGCGCAGTTCCACGTCGCTGTTGCTACTGATGTTCGCAGTGTCGAGGGAAATGCTGCCGCCCTGGTGGTCGATTAGGCCCATGGCCAACGGCATATGAAAGGGTTGCTGATGCTCTTGGTTGGGCAGATCAGCAGGGGACTGGGTGATTTTCAGGCTGAGAACGCCCTCACTAAATGACTCCTCCACCGCCACCCGAGGGGTGCCGGGCTGTTGGTACCAGCGTTTGAACTGAGCCAGATCAATTTGTCCTGCGTCGGCCATGGCTGCGGCAAAATCGTCGGTTGTCGCCGCTGTGCCGTCGTGGCGGTCAAAGTACAGGTCGGTGCCCTTTCGAAAAGCATCGGCACCCAGCAAGGTGTGATACATACGCACCACTTCCGCGCCTTTTTCGTAAATCGTGGTGGTATAAAAATTAGAGATTTCCATATAGCTGCTGGGGCGCACCGGGTGGGCTAACGGGCCGGCGTCCTCGGCAAACTGAATAGAGCGCAAGAAGCCGACGTCTTCGATGCGCTTCACTGCGCGAGAGTTCATGTCGCTGGAGAACTCGGCGTCACGGAATACGGTAAAACCCTCCTTCAGACTCAGCTGGAACCAATCGCGGCAAGTTACGCGGTTGCCGGACCAGTTGTGAAAGTACTCATGCGCCACTACCGCCTCGACGCGCTGATAGGCTTCGTCGGTTGCGGTATTGGGAGACGCCAGAACACAAGAGGTGTTGAAGACATTCAAACCCTTGTTTTCCATTGCACCCATGTTGAAGTCTTCAACGGCAACGATCATAAAGATGTCGAGATCGTATTCTCGACCAAAGGCTTGTTCGTCCCAGCGCATGGAACGTTTGAGTACGTCCATGGCGTAATCGCACTGATCGATGTTGTGCGCCTCGGAGAAAATTTGCAGCGTCACTTCACGCCCGCTCATGGTTGTGAAGGTATCTTCAAGCACCGCTAAATCACCAGCGACGAGGGCAAACAAATAGCTGGGTTTAGGGAACGGATCTTGCCATGTGACTTGGCGACGGCCATCGCTCAACAGGACCTCGTCAATAAGATTGCCGTTAGACAGCAGATTGGGGTAACGCGCAGCGTCTGCGACGATCGTGGTGGTGAATTTGGCGAGTACGTCTGGGCGATCTTGATAATAGGTGATCTTACGAAAGCCTTCCGCCTCGCATTGAGTACAGTACATGCTGCTGGAGCGGTACAGCCCCTCTAGGGCGGTATTTTGCTCTGGGCAAATTTGCGTGACGATTTGCAGCTGGTGCTGGTCGGCCAAGTTAAAGATCGTCAGTGATCTGTTGGTTACATCGTATTCGTTAGTGGCAAGCTCGCGGCCGTCCACGGCAACCGACACAAGTGTCAGTTCCTCCCCTAGCAGTTCGATGCAGTCTGCGGCAGTGTCGAGCCGCTCAATGTGCAAGGTAGACGCTACGGTCGTCTGGCCGTCACAGATGTCGAAGTGTAGGTCGGTTTGCGTCGTGGTGTAGCCCGGTGGGCGGTAATCTGCAAGGTAAATGGCTTTGGCAGCCACCTGAGCTGGTTCGGCTTGGTCTGACATAGGCAATCCCGATAAACTGTGTGCGGAAAATAATGCTTAAGCTTACTACAGCACTTCCTGCGGTAGCAGCGTCGATCAGCGGACACAGGTTTGCTATGCAACTTCTGATTTAAGCAGCCCAGACACACAACGACGGGCAAGTTTCAGCGCTGGCGTAAAAACCTGCAGCACGCTAGGGTTCTGGTTTTCGCCGACTAGTACTGAACCGGGACAGGACGTAGAAACGAATGCTGCAAGCCGTAGACAAAGAGGTTTTGGATCAGGTCAATGCGTGGTTAAGCGACGGCACACCCTGCTGGCTTGCTACCGTGGTGCAGACTTGGGGGTCTTCGCCGCGCCCGATAGGCTCGTTACTCGCCTGCAACGCCGCTGGCGTTGTGGTGGGGTCGCTCTCGGGTGGCTGCGTTGAAGACGATTTCTTAGGCAAGCTCACCGCTGGGGAACTGGCCGCAGACGCCGCGCAGTTTTTTCAATACGGTATCACCGCCGAAGAAACCGAGAAACTCGGCCTGCCCTGCGGCGGGCATTTATACATTGTCGTAGAGCCTTTGCAGCCGATGGCACAAACCCTCGCACACTTCCGCCAACTGACGGCAACGTTAGCTCAGCGTGGCTGCGCCAAGCGGGTAGTGGATTTACAGCGGGGTACAACCCACATTGTCTCACCCTGCGATTTCGCACCGCTGCAATGGCACCAAGACACTCAAGTGCTAGAACATACCTACGGCCCAGCGCAGCAACTGTTTATTATTGGTTCGGGCATGGTCAGTGCGTATCTGGCACAAATGGCATTGACCCTTGACTATGAGATAACCGTCTGCGATCCACGGGTAGATTTACTGGAACAGTTCAGCGTGCCCGGGGTACGTAAGGTCGCCGATATGCCCGACGATGCGGTACGCGCCTATGCCAATGATCCAGCCACGGCTATTGTGGCGCTTACCCATGATCCGCGCATAGACGATATGGGGCTGATGGAGGCGCTGGAGACTGAGGCTTTCTACATTGGTGCCATGGGCTCAACGCGCAGCTCAAACAATCGCCGTGAGCGCCTGCTGGCATTGGACTTAAAATCTGCCGACATTGATCGACTGCATGCGCCTATTGGCCTGCCCATTGGCAGCAAAACGCCGCCAGAGATAGCCATCGCCATACTCGCTGAGGTGACCGCTGTGCGTAAAAGCCAAGCAGCTAATGCTCGTGCATACCTCGCTGCGATCGCCTAATCGAAAATAATTGCTGACTTGTCGGCTCTTGTTTAGCAATGGATACGCTATGACCGTGAGCAAACAACCACCAGGCGCAGTGCTGCTAGGCGCGGGCCGTAGTCGTCGTTTTGGTACAGATAAGCGGCTGGCGCTTATTGGTCAGCGCACGGTGGCCGAAACCACAGCTCAGGTTTATGCGGGGGCTTTCGAGCAGCTGCGAATTGTCTTACGCCCGGGCGACACAACCCTTGCCGGCTTACTTGATCCCTATGGGCAGATTGTGTTCGCCGAGCAGGCCTACTTGGGCATGGGACATTCGCTGGCCGCAGGCGTTACTGACTTGAACTGGCAGTGGGCCTTTGTCGGCTTGCTGGATATGCCTTTTGTTGGCAACGCAACGCTGGCGACGCTAAGACAACGCGCGGGCGACAGCGAGCAACTCATCTTGCGCCCGCGCTTAACTG
>JAACDW010000201.1 GCA_009936775.1 Pseudomonadota bacterium | reverse complement strand
GTGTATGCCCATTTGCCAACCCGCATCGTGAATTTCGTTTATCTGCGTGACCAAGGCTTGTTCAGCCATGTTCAGATACCCTCGGTAAGTGGGCTGGTCGCGGTAGGGTTCCCGGGTGTAGGCCGCGGGTCCGGTAAAGCCGCCGTCGACAAAAATTTTAATCGGGCCAATGGCCAGCCAGTCATCGCCATCGCCAACGTCTTCTTTAAGTGACTTGATGGCTGCCGGATCATGCCACTCGAATTGCAGCTTGGCCCGGGGCAGGGGCAGCTGACGTTGCTCGTATATGCTCTGCCAGCGGCGGTACTCGGCGGGTGTTTTCTGCGCGTCGGTAATGCTGGTAATGCCCTTGGCGAGCAGCGCGTTCAGGTTCACCGCCAAGCTACTGGCAAGCTCTGCCTCGGTCGCTGCAGGCACCAAATCCAGCACTAAATTGTGACGCTCGCGGATGATCCCGCTGGGTTCCCCGACGCTGTCGCGCTCAATCACGCCGCCTTCGGGGTCTGGGGTCTGCGCCGTAATTTGGGCTGCTGCTAACGCCAAGCTTGAGGCAACTGCACTGTGCGCGCCGGCCCGGGTGAGCACTACCGGATTGTTCGGCGCGGCATCGTCTAAATCGTAGCGGGTGGGTTTGCGCTGTTCGACGAGTTCGTCCTCCGACCATCCATAGCCAGTGATCCATTGGCCGTCTGCAAGCGCCTGCGCCTTGGCCCTTACCAGGGTCTGCATTTGCACAATGGAACCAACGTCGGAGAGGTCAATATAGCGCTCGGCATCACCCGAGATATGAGTATGCGAATCCACGAAGCCCGGCATCAGGGTCGTGCCGTTTAGGTCGACTGTGGTGGCTGCGCGGAACTCGGTCATCAGTTTTTGGTCGCCACTGCGCACAATCTTGCCGTCATTAATTACCAGCACAGAGTGCACGCTGAAGGTGTCATCGACGGTGAGTATTTGACCGTTGTGGAATAACAGGTCTACCGGTTGAGGCTCTTCGGCAATGGTCTCGATGGGCGCGCTTTCGGAACACCCGCTAGGCAGTGCTAGAGCTGTTATCAGTGCCAGTCCTCGGAGCACGCCTAATGCTGCCTTGGCTGCTCGCAACGCTACAATTTGCTGCATCTGTTTCCCCCGTTATGCGTCTGCAGTCTCTCCTTTATGCCTTTTACGGTCAATCCATGCGTCGAAGCGCATCAGCAGCGGTAGCAGAAACAGTAAATCGAGGAACAGTGCCGTCACAATGATTGGGGTTATCAGCAGCGCGACGTTTTGAAAGATCGCGGTGCTTGAGAACACGAGGAGGAAGGTGCCGACGGCGAGGCTCAACGTGGTAATGGTAATGGCTGAGCCAGCCTTGTCGATGGAGTAACGTACCGCCTCGCTGGAGCTTGCGCCGTCACGTTTTGCGCTGATGTATTTGCTCAAGATGTGCACCGAGTCATCGACCACCAGGCCAATGCTGATGGAGAAAAGCATCAGGGTGTGGGGGCTTAGGTTGCCCTGGAGCAGCCCCCAGAAGCCAAAGACGATGGTGGCGGGAAAGAGGTTGGGGATAATGCTCAGCAGGCCATACTTGAGACTGCGCAGGCCAATAATCATGGTTAGGGTAATCAGCACAAAACTCAGACTAAAGCCGCGTAACAGCTCGAAGCTGATGGTTTCGCTTATGCGTGCATACAAAATGGAGTTGTCGCCCCGGGTGATGGCGAAATTCGGCGACACATTGGCCTCTGCCCAAGCGTCTATTTTGTCTGCAAAGTTCAGAAGCTGCACGTTGCTCAGATTAGAGGTGGCGACGATTAAGCGCACGGCAGAGTAGTCGCTGTTAAAGAGCGGCTGCAGATTGGGTTCAATTTCCTGCACCAACTGATAACCCACTAAATAGTCGATAACCGTGAGCTGATCGTTTGGGACGACATCGTAGGCCTCGTCGTCATTGTTGTCGGCTTTGTTGCGCGTGCGCAGGTAGTCGGTGTAACTAGCGACGAAGCTGGTTTCTGTTTGCTCCTCAAGCCAGAGTGAGAAACGGTTGATGTCCTGAAGGAAGGCGGGGTCGGTAATGCCGTAGTATTCGTTGCTGCGAATGACGTAAACCAAGCTTCGGTCGTTGCCAATTTTTTCGCGTAAGGCCTGTAAGACCGCATGCGCGTCTGAGTCTTCGTCAACGAAGGCGAAGCGGTCTGAGTCCAGTTTGTTCAGGGGCAGCAGGCACAGGGTGAGGGCGATTAGGCCCAAGCTACCCCAAACCAAGGTGCGCTCGCGTTCCTCAACAAGCCGGGTCATGGCCGCGATAAAGGCACCGATGCCCAGGGGCTTGGGCACGCGACTCACCGGCAGCATGAGGACCAAGGCCGGCAGCAGCATGACAGTAAAAATGAAGGCCCAGCACACGCCGAGGGCAATAATGTTACCGAAGCCGTAAATGGTAGGCGCAGAACTGAAGTTGAGGCTTAAAAAGCCCATGGTGGTGGTAATGGTGGCCAGCGCGATGGGCGTAAAATTGATGTTCAGGCTCTCCACCATGGCGGTTTTTTTGTCAAGGCCACGCAGCAGCCCTTGTGCGTATACGGAAACGATGTGAATGCCATCGGCCATGGCAATGACCACGACGACCAGTGGCCCGAGCCGCGAGATTTGATTGAGTGGAATATCCAGCAGCGCGTGCGCTCCTAGAGTTGCGGCCAATGTTGCCGCGGTGACAACAAACAGGCTCAGCGAGGCGAGCAGAGAGCGGAGACAGAACCACAGCAGCAACACGCCAACGAGCATGACGATAGGAAATAAGGTCTGATTATCTTTTGCCGACGCCAGCTGACTGTCCAGTTCGAACAGTGGTTCGCCAACGATGTAAATGCTGACCTGTGGGTACTGTTGCCGCAACGAATCGCGCAACGCTACTGCGGAACGGGCCAATGCCAGCCGATTGTCTCTGGTGTCTTCGCTGAGGTTGTAGCGAATGGAGGCGATGGTGAAGTCGCCCTCTGGCGACAGCAGGCGTTGCTGTAGGGTCTCGTCAGCGTGGGCAATGGCTTTGATTTGCGCCAGATCGGCCTCACTGAGTGTCTCCAGTTCAGGCACCAAGTAGGTGCGGCCATAGGTTTGTTGATCGTTCTCTTGCAGCCGGTAGTTGAGAATCGAACTGACGGCCAGCGCAGTGTCAATCTCAATGTAACGGGTGGTTAGCTGGTCAATTGCCTGCAGGGTGCGTCGATTGAAAATATCGCCTTCAACCTGAAAAGCCATGAGCAACGAGGTGCTGGGAGGGAAGTCGAGCTGGGCTTGGTCTACCTCTGCCTTGTAGGGGTCGCCCTTACTGAGAATTGCGTCGGTAGTGCCGTCGAAGGTGGTGTACTGAATACCCCAAGAGGTGACAGCCGTAATGACAACCGCAAGCAAGGCAAGTAGGAAGCGATAGCCGACAAGCGATGAGCCGATATTCTTGGTCATAAGGATAGTGCTGACTGTTGTTGCAGATGGGCTGTTGCTGTGGACGGCTATTGTTGCCGCGCCCTTGCCCTGGCGTCCACGAACAGGCCTGAATTGGCGTTTGGGTGCGCCTTGGATTGTGCTATAAAATCGTGGCTCAAGTTAGGCAATGTTGGTTCCGAAATTCAATGGCGTTAGTGCATCAAAAGTGCGCTGACTCAAAAATAAAGCAGGTAGTGTGAATGCAGCGTGTGATTTGTTTTGTAGGGGCACTTTTTGCCCTCGTCCTTGCGCCCATGGGTTATGGCTCGGAGCGCGTCGGAGACTTCGCGCTGCTCGATCACACCGGTAAATTTCAACAGCTCAGCTATTACGGCGATCACGATGCCGTGGTCATATTGGTTAACGGCGGCGCCGGTTTGGCCGATGACGGCACTGTCGCAACCTTCGCGCAGCTGGCGAAAGCCTATGTTGGCGAGGCCCAGTTCTGGGTGCTTAACCCGGTTCGTTCGGACAGTCGAGACAGTGTGGCGCAACGCTTGCCAAGTGTGGGCGCGCACATACCTGTGCTGATGGATGAAAGCCAAATGGTGAGTAAAAGCTTGGGTATCCAAAACCTCGGCGAGGCTGTGGTGATCAAACCCGCAACCATGACCTTGGTTTTCCGTGGCCCTCTGAGCCAGCTAGGGCCAGCCTTGGATGTCGCGCCCAGTGTCATGCCCGCAGCTGGCGCTCTCGTTTCTGGACCTGCTGTTGACTATACGGACTATAAAGCACTGTCCTACAGCAAGGACATTGCGCCAATCCTTGAGCAGAACTGTGTGTCCTGTCACCACGACGGAGCCATTGCTCCTTGGTCGATGTCGAGTCACGCCATGGTGCGTGGCTGGTCGCCAATGATGCGCGAAGTCGTCATGACTCGGCGCATGCCGCCAGGGCAAATTGATTCCCATCAAGGTAAGGCCTTTGAGGACATTGCTGGCCTAACCACTGCAGAGCAGCAGAAATTGATCAGCTGGATCGACCAAGGCGCGCCCAAGGATGACGCTGCCGATCCGCTGGCCGCGCTGACGTTCAATGATCCGAAATTTTCCTTGGGCGAACCGGATATCGTTCTCGATGTTCCCGCTCAGGCTATCCCTGCAACTGGCGTCATTGATTATAGATACGTACCCGTTGAGCTGAATTTAGATCGCGATGTATGGATTCGAGGTATGGAATTTGCCCCGGGCGACCGTGAGGTACTGCACCACGTGATCGCCTATCTTTCGAGCCCTGCGAATAAGAGCGAGGTGGCCGCAGCGGAGGATCAGGGCGAAAATTTGGGCGGCTTTGCACCGGGTCGTCAGCCTGATGTTTTTGCCGATAACAGCGGCCGCCTGATACCCGCTGGCTCGAATTTGTTGCTGCAAATGCACTACACGACTTCGGGGCGCGAAACCGTTGATGCCACCCAAGTGGGCTTGTTCCTACATGATGAACCTCCGGCCTATGTGATGTCTGGCGGGGTCGCCGGTCAGCGGCGTTTTATTATCCCCCCCGGTGCCAAAGAGCATAAGCTGCGAGGGGAGCAGTTGATTGAGAAGGACGCCTACCTGTATCAAATGACGCCACATATGCACTTTCGCGGCAAATACATGAGCTACACCGCCGAGTACCCAGACGGCACCTCAGAGCTGCTGCTGTCGGTTCCAAAATACGACTTTAATTGGCAGTTCAGTTACCGCCTGCAAGAGCCGTTATTTCTGCCAGCGGGCTCGAAGCTGATTGCTGAAGGGGCCATGGACAATTCAGATCGTAATCCGGGCAATCCCGATCCGACCAGACCCGTATTCTTCGGTCTGCAGACCATGCACGAAATGTTTTTCGGCTTTACCACCCTGCGCTATGACGGCAATACCCCGCGCTCGCAGCTTGCCGCCGGTCAAGGCATGGCCGCTGAGCAGGATGCCGGCGGCGAATAGGGTTGAGGCTTGAAAGCATGCGTGACGATGGGGAGAAGACGGCAAGGCAAGAGCGATGGAACGACGCAGCGATGACCATCCAACGCGTTGCTAAGCGACGCGCAACGGGTCAGGCCTTTTGAATGAGCACTTTGAGCGTTGGCTTGGTGCTGAATTGAAAACGTTTTACCCGTAGGCCGTTGCGCTGCAGGGCTGCGTTTAGTGATGCACGCGAAAAGTACAGCAGGTGCTCGGGCGGGCGCACGGAATCCCAAGTCACCAGCGCTTTGAAATTTTTTGACAAGCTGCAGTGGCCGGCATCCGGCGTGGTCATAAACAACAGGCTCTGAGAGTGCATGACCGCAGCCAAACCCTGCAAAAAATCATCAACCCTACTCAAGTGCTCGATCACTTCACTGCAGTAGATAAAGTCGAATCGCTCGCCTCGGGCGGCCATTGCTTCAATGCCGATGGCTTCAAAGCTGCAATCAGGAAATTTTGCGGTAGCCGCTGCGATACCGTCTGCATCGACATCAATTCCCGTAGCCTGAAAGCCCAGCGAACGGGCGGCTGCTACGGCAAAGCCGACGTTGCAGCCCACATCCAAAAAGTCGCCCCTGCGACGCCAGCGGTTGGCCGCGCGGATGCGTTTGCGTGCCCTCTTAATTTTCGAGTGGAGTTTGGCCTGATATTGGCGGCTCTTGTGGTAGTCCTGATAGAACGCATGCAGTGCAGCATCGCTGGGCATCGGTTCAACATAAAATAGGCCACAGTTGTTGCAGTAATCGAAGCGGTAGCCGTCTTTTGCAACCGCGACGCCAGCATGCTGCAACGGTGCGGTATGGGTATTTTTGCAGGCAGGGCAGGTAGATGCAGGCATGGAAAGACCGTTGGTGAATGCAGTATTGGTCGATCAAAAGATGAGAGCGCTGCAAACTGTAAACGGTTTTTTTAATGAAAGTCCCGAGATTTAAAGGTTTGTGTCGCAGATACCGAGTCTTCGAGCAGATGCGCGGCATTTTCCACATGCCCGGCTACCAAATGAATGACTCGGCCCTCGCGTTCAACCACGCCTTTAAATTTCAGCAGTTGACCCTGCAGCAGTATGGCGCGAAAGCGCTCCATTACCGTGGCCCAAATCACCACATTAGTGTTACCGGTTTCATCTTCCAACGTTAGGAAAACCACGCCGCTGGCGGTACCGGGTCGCTGCCGTCCGGTGACTACTCCGGCAATGCGAATCATCTGTCCGCTGCGGCACTGGGCTAAATCTACAGCACGCCGATAGCCCTTGAGTTCTGGGTGTTCGCGCAGCAAGGTCATCGGGTGAGGACCAAGAGTAAGCCCGGTATAGCGGTAATCGTTAAACATGTCCTCGGTTACTGACGGTGCCTGCAGGGTGGTGTGGTCTGCACTAGACGGCATGTCAGCCAAGGTGCTGGTTGGGTAAGTCCCATCGGCATTAGGTGACTGCTCCAAGGCCAAGGGGGCAGTAATACCGGTTACATCCCAATGGGCCTGATGGCGATGACCGGCCAACTGTTGCAAGGCCCCGGAGCGGGCCAAAAAGCCCAGTTGCTGGTCGTTCAAGTGCGCGCTGCGCGCCAGTTCCTGAGGGCTGTGAAAGCCGCGCTGTTGTTCACTGCGCAGGCGCTGCTGGGCCTGCATGATGCGCTCGGCTGCTTCCAGCTTTAGGCCCTTGATCATGCGCAAACCCAGGCGCAGGGCTGGCTCGGTAGCAGGCGATGTTGGCGCCTCTAGCATATGGTCCCATTGGCTGATGCCAACATCGAGGGGACGCACCTCAATGCCGTGGCGCTGGGCATCTTGCACCAGTTGCGAAGGTGAGTAGA
Source organism: Pseudomonadota bacterium (assembly GCA_009936775.1). GTDB lineage: Bacteria > Pseudomonadota > Gammaproteobacteria > Pseudomonadales > Azotimanducaceae > UBA4421. The sequence continues at coordinate 9,894 of JAACDW010000201.1, read as the reverse complement.
AGCCCATGGGTAATGAGTTGAGCAAGCCGCAATAAAAAGCTGCTGGCTGGTGACATTTCAGCCAAGCCGAAATGTAAACCAATAACGCAAAACTCGCGGCATGAGATTCGGGAAAGCCGTATTCGCCAAAGCCTTTTATCTGGTTGAAGATGCGCTGAGCAAACTCTTCGTCGTGGCCGCGAGCGAGCATGCCGTTAACTAGCTTGGTTTCGAAGTGATCTAACCCGCCACGTCTCTTCCAAGCCGCCATGGCGCGTCTGAGTTGATCGGCCTCGCCAGCACTAAAGCCCGCTGCCACCATGGCCAGTTCGATCACCTGTTCCTGAAAAATGGGTATGCCCAGGGTGCGTTCCAGCACCCGGCGCACTTCTGGGCTGGCATAGCTTACAGGCTCCAAGCCCTGCCGACGGCGCAGATAGGGGTGCACCATATCGCCTTGAATGGGTCCCGGGCGCACGATGGCGACCTCAATCACCAAGTCATAAAAGTTATGCGGTTTGAGGCGCGGCAACATGGCCATTTGTGCCCGAGACTCCACCTGAAAAACGCCTACGCTGTCGCCCCGCTGCAGCATTTCGTAGGTTGCAGGGTCTTCGGCAGGAATTTGCTGAATGCTCAGCGGCTGTTTATCAGCCTTAGGTTTGTTGAAGTTAACCAGCTGCAAAGCCTTACGAATGGCGGTGAGCATGCCAAGAGCCAGCACGTCGATTTTCAACAGGCCTAGGGTTTCCAAGTCTTCTTTGTCCCATTGAATCACCGTGCGCTCTGGCATGCTGGCGTTCTCAATGGGTACCAGTTGGGCCAGCGGGCCAGCGGAGATGACAAAACCGCCCACATGCTGTGACAGGTGTCGAGGGAAGCCCAAGATGGCATTAAAAAAGTGTAGGAACTGCTGAATTTGCTGGCTTTGTGGGTCTAGACCGATGCCGCGCAGGCGCTCATCTAAGGCTGCTTTTTTGTCCCACCAAGCTAGGGACTTGGAAAGTAGGTCCAGTACGCCTTGATCTAGGCCTACGGCCTTGCCCACGTCGCGGATGGCACTGCGCGGGCGATAGGTAATCAAGGTGGCGGCCAGAGCCGCTCGGTCGCGGCCATACCGCTTGTATATGTATTGGATTACCTCTTCCCGGCGCTCGTGTTCGAAGTCCACATCAATATCTGGGGGTTCCTGCCGCTCCATGGAGACAAAGCGTTCGAACAGCAGATGCATACGTGCGGGGTCAACTTCGGTGATAAAGAGGCAGTAGCACACGGCAGAATTGGCCGCTGAGCCTCGGCCCTGACATAAGATATGCTGGCTACGGGCGAACTGCACAATATCTTGTACGGTCAGAAAGTAGTGCTCATAACGTAGCTGGGCGATTAGACCGAGTTCCTTTTCGATCAACCCAATGGTGTCGTCGGGTATGCCCTCTGGCCAGCGTTGGCTTGCGCCGTCATAAGTCAGCTGGCGCAGGTAGGCGCCAGGCGTGAGGTGTGGGGGCACCAGATCTTCCGGGTACTCGTAGCGCAGCTCGTCCATATCGAATTGACAGGCGTCGGCAATGACCATGGTTTGTGCAAGCATTTCCTGCGGATACAGCTGCTGTAGTGTCGCTAGAGGACGTAGGGTGCGTTCGGCGTTACAAAAGCCGCGATAGCCAAGATTTTGTACATCGGTTTTCAGTCGGATAGCGGTGACGATGTCTTGCAGCCCTTGACGTTCTGGGCAATGGGTATGGACATCGTTGACGGCAACGATGGGTAGCTCTAACGTCGTGGCGAGGGTTAGGGCGTTGGCGGTTTTGCTCATATCCTGACCGTCATGAAACAGGCCTAGGCCGACCCATAGGCGTGGCAGTAAATCGCGTAGCTCGCTACCCACAGCCCTTAACTGTTCCACGCCTTGGCCTTCACAGACCCAGATAGCCATGCAGTGGCTTAGACCAACCTGTAGATCAGCTGGCTCTAAATAATAAAAGCCTTTCTCAGATCGTTTTCTTAACTTACTGATAAGACTCGATATTTGACCATATGATTTTCGGTTGGGTGCGAGCAGTATGAGGCGGCTACCCGGATTGTCCTTGGTCGTATTCGTCTGTTCTGCAATTGTCTGTTTTGGCGTTGTCTGTTTTGGCGTTGTCTGTTTTAGCGTTGTCTGTTTTAGCGTTGTCTGGGCCGTATGGTTTTGGGCTAGCGCTAGAGCTGACTGTTGGCTGAGCACAAATTCGGCACCACAGATCAGTTTGATGCCGCAGGCCTTGGCGGTTTTATGCGCTTTGACCAAGCCCGAGTAACTGCATTCATCGGTAATGGCGACGGCTGCGTAACCCAGTTCATAGGCTCGCTGCACCAGTTCTTCCGGATGCGAGGCACCACGCAAAAAGCTGTAGTTGCTCACGCAGTGCAATTCCGCATAGGGCTGGTGAGCAAAGTGGCTGCTTTTTTGGCCCAGATACAGCGGTGCCTGATCACGTATGTGAGTGGCAACGGCACTGGCTTGTTTGTTTCTATTCACCCTAGCCGCTCACGCAAAATAGCCGCTCACGCAAAGTAGCCGTGCAGGTACCAGTAAGGGGCGGTGTCCGTCGTTAGGCTCGGGCTCTCGGTGTAGACCCAGCACAAAGCCCCTTGGGCATGCCGGGCAATATAATAGTCTCGCTGGCTGGGTGCGTTAGTGCGGCTGCCGAAGCCTGCTGTTGGATCGATCAAGCGTTCTGGGCCCTGCAGCAGTACCAGCTCGGCGCTGGCTATACGTTGGGGTTGCTGAAACAGCCACAGCGGGCGCTCGCCCTGTAATAGTCCGGCGCTGCGATAACCGGTAGCGGCAGGATCGCTGCTGCTGTGGGCACTGGGCCTAGACGCGGATAAGCCTGTAACGCCTTGCCAGGCTTGTTCAGGGCTGTGCTGGGACTTACTGTGGATGCTGTAACAGGCATCCGCTCCCAGTCTAGCGCTGAGCTCGTCTACCAGTTCATTGGCGGCCACAGTATGGCTGGCAGTGCTGCCAAAGAGGTCTTGATTATGGCCTAGCCAGGGCTGTCCTAGGGTCATTTCCAGTCCGATGGTGAGCACTTCTTTAGGCAGGTCGGTGTTCTCCAGCTGTAAGGCGCTGAGCTTTAGCATGTCTTGATGCTGTTGTTTGCCCCTGCCAAGGTGCCCTCCGCCAAAGCGCATGGGTAGCGTTACTGCCTGACCTTTGAACGGTGCAAATGTCCAGTTGAGGGCAATACAGCCTTGTTGATGAGCAATAAGCCAGTGTTCTAGCTGCTTCGCCAGATAAGGCATGGGCCCACGCAACAGTACGGCTTTATTGCTGATGGGCTTAAACAAGTGTTGCTGACGCAAAAAATGCGCTGCCGGACGAATGCCCTGTCGGGGGTCTGGTAGTTGACCCTGTAGGCGCCCCAAATACTGGGTTAGGCATTGCCCGAAACGCTTGCCCAATCCGGCTCGAGGGAGCTGCATCAACTGGCCCAAGGTATAGATGCCGATATTGCTTAAACGCTCCAGATTGCGCTGGCTGAAGCCTTGGTTGAGTAGCTCCAGCACATGCAGGGGTACGCTGTAGAGTCGGCTGGCTTGAGCTCTGGCTAAGGCGATAGCCGCCTGTGGTGTCGCCGCTTGGCGGCCAACGGCCAGATGATTCATATCCGCGCACAGGTTTAGCGCGTGTTGGGTAATTGTGGCTGCATTGCCCCACAGCTGACGGCTTGCCCCGATCTCCAACACGATGCAGTCTGGTGGCTCGATGCTGACCATGCTGCTGTAGCGGTACAGGGCTTGGGCCAAATCGGCCAAGCGCTGCTGTTCTTGTTCGGGACTACGCTCGAAATACTCCAGTTCGGCGCTAATACTGTAGGCGGTTGCCAGACTGCAGCCGGCTAAAATGCCGGCAGCGCTAGCGGCTTCGTTCATATGACTGACACGTCGCTCTTCAATGACTAACTGCACCTGCTCATTGGGTAGGCCAAGCTGCTGAAAAACGTCCAGCGGCAAATTTGGAAAATAAATGGCCAGCCATTGTGGGTTTTGACCGCTAGCAGCGGGTTTAGCTGCCGGGACTGCGTTTGCAGGGCCTGTATTTGCCGGAGTCAGAGCTGTCGGTGATTTTTCTGCGCGCATGCTAGTGCAAAATATTTTGCCCAACGCCTTCCTGAGTCGCGGCGTTTTGCTCTGGGGTGTTAGCTGGGTAGGTGAAATCCTCACTGCCTTGGGCATTAGCGGTGAGGGCGGCTCCAATCTTGTGTTGCTGGTCTTTTTGCCAAATCGCCAGTTGCTGATGCAGTGTCTGCATAATCTCATAGGGTCTTTGGGATGCGCGGGTAAGGCTGAGTGTAATGCCCTGAACTGGCCATCCGCCTTTGCGTTTGACAATATCGACTGTGAGTTGGTCTGCCTTTGTAGCGGGCTGTAAGGCCAGCCGCAGTTCCGCCAGACTGGAACGTTCAACAGCACTGCTGGGGCGAAAGAATACGGCCAGAGTGCGGCCACTGCGTGCGGCTAACTGTACCCGGCGTGTTTCTTTGATGTTGAGTTGGCGCTCTTGTGGCCACGCAAGTACAGCGGCACAACCGCTGGATAAACAGCAGCGCTCCATACTCCATAAGGTTTCTTCGTGGCATTGGCTGCGTACCACCAAAATATGCTCGGTATTGACGCCGCAGGCTTGCAGTGCGGTGGCATAGGGTATGAAGGGCGGGTTAATCCATACGATATAGGCGCTTTCGCTCAGTTGCTGCAGCATGGGCAGTATTAGCCGCAATTCACCGATACCCGCTTGGGGTAATAGCAAGTCGACTAAACCCTTTTGTGGCCAGCCGCCTCCGGCTAGATGCTGGTCGAGTTCAGCGTAACCACTGGCGATAACTGCGTCATTGGCGTGGTTTAATCCGGCCCGTGTGACTAGGTCTTTGCCGCGCCAGAGCATCGGATGCTTGGGGATATCGGCTGGGGTTGTTTTTTTGCTTTTCACGGCCCTGCTTTTTGTGGTCATGGTTAGTACGCGCATAAGCACTGTTTATTTATACAGTAATTTATACCGTAACCTTGGCAAGGTTGTCCAATAACTTGGCTAAACTGGGTTCGTTATTGCAGCTGTCAGGCCAGATAAGCTGGTTATTTCAGCGGCCCTTGTTCAGACTCAGTGGGTAGATGTCACTAATGGTTAACAGGCCTGTTACTTTAGCGGCTTTAGCTGCAATACCATCGGCGGTCGTTATGCCATGGGCCTATGCAGACGAACCTTAGGAATAAAAAATGGACTTTGATTACGATTTGTTTGTCTTGGGGGCCGGTTCCGGAGGGGTCCGCGCCAGCCGCATGTCTGCCAGTTATGGGGCCAAGGTGGCTGTGGCGGAATCCATGTTGCTTGGCGGCACCTGTGTCAACGTTGGCTGCGTGCCGAAAAAGCTCTTCGTCTACGGCTCACATTTTCATGAGGAATTTCAAGACGCCAAAAACTACGGCTGGGATGTGCCGCCTAGTCGCTTCGATTGGCCAACTCTTAGAGATAATAAAACAAACGAAATCAAACGTTTAAATGGCATTTATAATAACTTACTAGATAATGCCGGGGTCACCTTGTACGACGCTCATGCGCGCCTGCTGGACGCCCACACGGTTCAAGTGGGCGAACAGACGGTGACCGCGCGCTATATTTTGATCGCCACCGGCGGCTGGCCAGTCATGCCGGAAATCCCCGGTATTGAGCACGCTATCAGCTCTAATGAGGCCTTCTATCTGCCCGATTTTCCCAAGCAGGTCACAGTAATCGGCGGCGGCTATATTGCGGTGGAATTTGCCGGCATCTTCGCCGGTCTGGGGGCCAAGACCACCCTGTTGTACCGGGGTGAGTTATTCCTGCGCGGTTTCGATGACTCCATTCGAGCCTTCGTAAAGGAAGAAATTGAGAAGAAGGGAGTCGAATTGCTATTCGAAACCGAAGCAACTCATATTCACAAACAAGAGGACGGATCTTTACGCTTGGACCTAACCAGTGGCGGTACGCTCGATGCCGATACCGTACTCTGCGCCACTGGGCGTAGCCCGAAGACACAGGGCATAGGCTTGGAAGATGCAGGCGTCGCCCTCGGCGCTAACGGGGAGGTACTGATCAACGACAGCTATCAAACCAATGTGGACAATATTGACGCCATTGGCGATGTAACCGACCGCATCCAACTGACGCCGGTAGCAATCGAAGAAGCCATGTGCCTGTCGAGTAACCTGTTCACCGATCAACCCAAGCGCCAGATGGACTATCAAAACATCGCCACCGCCGTATTTTGCCAGCCCAACATCGGCACCGTTGGCCTAACCGAAGCAGAGGCCGCCCTGGAGCATGCTGGCGATATGGATATTTACGAATCCCAGTTCAAGCCTATGAAGCACACCCTTTCTGGCCGCGACGAGCGCACCCTGCTGAAAATGATCGTCTGTCGCAGTACCGACCGGGTACTGGGCATACACATGGTCGGTCCAGACTCAGGAGAAATCGTCCAAGGTTTAGCCGTGGCCATGGTCGCTGGGGCCACCAAGGCCCAATTCGATGCGACGGTGGGTATTCACCCGACCGCGGCGGAAGAATTTGTCACCTTACGCAGTGTCAGCCGACAGGCCTGAAATTATTTTAAGTTCCGGAGCACAACTAATGCATCGATATCAAGTTCCGAGCAATCCTTGCCAAACCACTGTGCTGCGTAGAATGTGTATGTCTTCGCTGCTCACAGCATCACTGCTGGCCAGTGTTCCCGCTCAAGCTAAGAACGTGATTTTTTTCCTTGGCGACGGCATGGGCATCAGTACCGTTACCGCGGCGCGAATTTTTGCCGGTCAGGCCCAGGGGGCGAACGGTGAGGAATACAGCTTGGCCTTCGACAAGTTCCCCAATCTGGCCTTGATCAAAACCTACAACAGCAACGCACAGGTGCCGGACAGTGCTGGCACGGTGACGGCCTTGGTGACTGGTGAGAAAACTCGCATCGGTGTGCTCGGCATCAACGCCAGTGTCGAGCGCGACGATTGCGCCAACGCACTGAAAAATACGTTGCCTACCTTGGCCGAAATGGCGGAGCAGGCGGGCATGGCAACCGGCGTGATTTCTACGGCGCGTATCACTCATGCAACGCCTGCCGGACTTTATGCGCATACGCCAAACCGCAATTGGGAGAGTAGTGCCAGTACCCCAAACGAGGCCGAGGCCCTGGGTTGTTACGATATCGCTCGGCAGCTGGTGGAAATGCCTCATGGCGATGGTCTGGATGTCATTCTGGGCGGTGGTCGGCGCGAATTTCTGCCCGCTCAAACAGCAGATCCAGAGTACCCGAGTCGCTCCGGCTTACGCGATGACGGGCGTAACTTAATTGATGAATGGCTGGCAGCCGATAACAATCGTCAATACGCTTGGCAGGGCGATACCTTTGCCCAGTGGCTCGCAGCACCCGAGGCTCAATCGGGCCAACTGATGGGTTTGTTCGAGCCCTCGCATATGCAGTACGAGGCAGACCGTGCGAAAGATCCTGGGAAGGAGCCATCGCTTAAGGCGATGACTGCCCTGGCGGTAAAACAGTTAGCTGGGCGGGAAGAGGGCTATTTCCTGCTGGTAGAGGCTGGTCGTATTGATCATGCGCATCATTTTTCCAATGCTTACCGTGCATTGGCCGATACCGTAGCGCTCTCCGATGCAGTGCAATGGGCGGTAGAAAATGTAGACCTTCAGGAAACGTTGATTTTGGTAACTGCCGATCACAGCCATACCATGACCATCAGTGGTTACCCACGGCGCGGTAATCCGATTTTAGGTGTTGTTGAGACCGAACCGGGCAAACCTACCCTCGATGCGCAGGGCAACCCCTATACGACCTTGAGTTACGCCAATGGGCCGGGCTATAAAAAACGGCCGCCAAATTTCAGTGACATGGACCCGCAAAACCCGAACTATCAGCAGCTCAGTACGGTACCGCTGCCCTCGGAAACCCATGCGGGTGAGGATGTTGCAGCTTTTGCCATTGGCGTGAACGCTGATGCTGTGCGCGGTGTGATGGAACAAAACCGGCTGTTCAAGGTGATGCATGATGCACTTTTGCAGCGCTAGCGCCGTGTTAGGCAGATTAGCCATTTTCCTCGCCAGCATTTGAATTGACCCAGTAATACCAATTTAGGAGACCTCATGGCCCCCATCACCGACTTATTCTCCCTATTGGATAGCTTACTTGGGGGGGCGGCCTATTTCCCGATAGCGCTTTTAGGTATCGGCTTGTTGTTTACGATTTACCTTGGTTTTCCACAGCTGCGATTTTTCCGTCACGCATGGTCGGTATTGCTGGGCAAACACACGGATGAGAAGGCTCCGGGTGATACCTCACACTTTCAGGCGCTGTCCACGGCGTTATCTGGCACTGTGGGTACCGGCAACATTGGCGGTGTGGCCTTTGCGATTTTCCTCGGTGGTCCTGCGGCTTTGTTTTGGATGTGGGCTACCGCATTCCTTGGCATGACGACAAAGTTCGTCGAAGTCTCCATCAGTCACAAGTACCGCAAACAGGACGCTCAGGGCTTTATGGCCGGTGGCCCCATGTATTACATGGAGTATGGCCTTGGTTTGAAGTGGTTGGCGGTATTTTTTGCCATCGCGACGGTGGTGAGTTCCTTCGGTTCCGGCAACATGCCCCAGGCCAATAATATGGCTTCAGGGATCGAGACCTCCTTCGGTATTCCCGCCTATGCCTCAGGCTTGGTATTTGCTGGGCTAATGGCTTTTGTGATTGTTGGCGGAGTTCGGCGCATCGCCACCGTCGCAGCCACCCTTGTTCCCACCATGGGCGTGCTTTACGCCCTCGGCGCTTTTGCCGTCATTTTCTCAAACCTGGATCAGGTGGTGCCTTCCTTTGTCTCGGTATTCGAGTATGCCTTTACCGGTTCAGCGGCAGCAGGGGGGTTTTTAGGGGCATCCTTCGCCTATGCCTTTAACCGTGGTGTAAATCGAGGTCTGTACTCCAACGAAGCGGGGCAGGGTTCTGCGCCTATTGCTCACGCAGCGGCCAAAACCAAGGAACCCGTGGCTGAGGGCATGGTGGCCATTCTTGAGCCCTTTATCGACACTCTGATTATCTGCACCCTGACCGGTTTGGTTATTTTGTCCTCAGGTGTGTGGCAGGAGAAGTTTCCAACCGTGTTCAGCCAAACCGATACCGAAGTTGTTGCCGGGCAATATAGCGATGAGGATGATGAACACGTCAGGCAACTGTCAGCTCACCTTGATCTGATCCCCCCTCAGAACGACCCGGTACGCGCCTTCAGCGGTACTATTGCGGTAAGCGCCGGAGCCCCGGATACCAGCAACATCACTGTGCTGCATAATCGGTCAGTGGCCGAAAACGTCGTGGTAACCCAGCAAGGCCAACCGTTTGACGGCTTGATGGTGATTGAAGAGGGTCAGCTAGTGGACACTTCCCTGCAGCTGCAGGGTGATTCACTACTGCACTCGGTGCCGCTCACTGCGAAAGCCTTTGAACAGAGTATGCTTGGTGATCTTGGCGGTCTGTTGGTGACCGTCGGCCTCACGCTGTTTGCTTTCTCGACGGCTATTGCATGGTCTTACTATGGTGATCGGGCGGTCACCTATTTGGTCGGCAGCGCTTGGGTCACGCCTTATCGCTGTCTCTACGTGATCGGTTTTTTTACCGCCACCATTGTCGATACGTCGCTGATTTGGCTGATTTCCGCGGTAACGGTGGCGCTGATGACCCTACCAAACCTCATCGGTATGTTTTTGATGCGCAAAGAGGTCAAGCAAATGACCCAAGACTACTGGCAGCGAACCAAGGCTAGCCAAACCTCCTAGAGATTCTCTTGGAGGCTGGGCAGAGTGGAGGCTGGGCAGAGTGGAGGCTGGGCAGAGTGGAGGCTGGGCAG
>JAACDW010000200.1 GCA_009936775.1 Pseudomonadota bacterium | reverse complement strand
TTCGCGCCCATGTTCGCGGCCTTTTGGGCCTTTCTTGGGCGGCGCAATCTGGATCCGTCGCTGCCGCTTAAATTTGCCTTGGGCCTGCTGTTCATGGGTCTGAGTTTCGTCGTCATGCTTGTTGCGGTTGGGGTGGCCTTGGAGTCAGCTCCCATTGGTCTGCAGTGGCTGCTGCTCACCTACTTGCTGCAAACTTGGGGCGAGTTGACGCTATCGCCGATTGGGCTGTCGGCTTTCTCGCGTTACTCACCGAAGCGTTATGTCGGGTAGATGTTTGGTCTGTGGTTTTTGGCCTCAGCCATTGGCGGCGTATTCGCTGGCCTATTGGGTGGCGAAGCCACCGATGGCGGTTTGCAAAGCATGTCGCCTATCTTCTCCTACATGATCCAGTACTACTTAGTGATTGCGGTGATACTGCTGGTATCGGCTTACTTCTTGCGCGGCAAAGAAAAGGCAACCGCAGGCTCGAATTCGTAAAGCGCAGGGCCTGATAGGCCAACGGATAGACCGGGGGTGGTGTTTAGCCGACCGACGGTTATGCGTTTGGCGGAAAATAGTCTGCAATAGAGGGCATCTTTGAGGAGTCCTTATACCGGTTAGTATTCGCCCCTATAAATCTACCGATGCCAGCGCGTTGCAAAGTGCAGTGTCGAGTTCGGTTGGCCATATTGGGCCTTGGCTGGACTGGTGCACGCCGCGTTACTCGTTGAAAGATGCTAGGGCCTGGGTAAACAGCAGCATTGATCACTGGGAACAAGGCCAAGCGTTGCGTTGGGCGATTGTTGGCCCGACCGATAAGCACATTTTGGGCAGCATTGACATTAACCTGCCTGCTCTTGGACAACCCGTGGGTCAGATGGGTTATTGGGTGCGCAGGGATGCAGTTGGCCGCGGAATTTGCACTCAGGCTGCGGCGAAAGCGCTGCATTGGAGTTTTGAGTGCTTAGGTTTGGCAACTGTCGAGCTCTTTGTGCAGCCGGATAATGCCGCCAGTATTGCTGTAGCGCTCAAGCTCGGCGCGAAGCTGCAGGGCCAACGGGAAGATCAGATTGTCTATAACGGCCAGAACCTTCTCGCCAATCACTACACCGTGACGGCTGAAGATTTCGCGCTGTTGGATCTGCCCAGTGCTGAACCGGGCGAGTCGTTAAGTTTCAGTAGTAACCCTGTAGACCAGTGCTTTACACGGTACAACAACAGCTATGAGTTCAGGCGCCGGGTAAAAATCCCCAGAGCGTAGTCGTCGACCCAGCTCTCCAGCCGCCAGTTCTTAATATAGGCGGTATGCCCACCTTGTGCGGTCAGCGCAACGTTGATGGAATCTGGTAATCCTTGGTAATGCTCAGCAGGAATAATCGGGTCATCGCTGGCGGCAAGAATGGTTGCAGACACACCCTGCAGTGCGTCGCCGCGCAAATCGTAGGCCGCGTAGTATTCGTCCAGGCTGGCAAAATCTGTGTATTCCTCGATAAAAATTTCAGTCAGTGCGTGAATACTTGTTAGGCCATTCATTCGAGAAAAGTCGTAACGCTGCGGAAATGCGGCCTGTTTTTGCTGCCAAAGCGCACGCCACTTAGCCATGAAATAGCGCTGATAGATACGGCTGCAGCCGATTTGGTCCACCGTGTGGCGCGGGCTAATCGCTGGGCAAATTGCCAGAGTGTGCAGCTGGGGCAGGTGTTTGGCGAGTCGCAGTGCAAAGTTGCCGCCCATGGAAAACCCCAACAGGCCAGCAGTGTTGCGGTCGAAATCGTCCAACACAAACTGTGTAGCCGCCACTACTTCTTCGGTCATGGCGGAATGAAACATGCCCTCGTTCAAATTCGCCGTGTTGCCGTGGTCGCGGAGGGTCAGTCTGGCGACATGAAAACCAGCATTGTTTAGGCTGTGGGCGGTTGCCAGCACATAGGTAGAGTCGGCGCTGCCGAGCCAGCCATGAATGATCATCACCAAGGGCGCAGCGTCGTCGTCAGTGCGGTCATAGCGAGCGGTTAGATGCTGGCCTTGGACATGAATGTCCTGGTGCGTTGAGCGGGCGACGAAGGCCTCTTGCCAACGGGGTTTAAAAATTTTCCGCCCATCGCTGCTCACGACGGTTTGCAGGTTGGGGTTGCCAAGCCCAAGGGCTGGTTGAAAGCTGTTTGGGTTGAGCATAGAAGTTTAGCGCTGGGCCGAGATGGGTTGATTGGAATAAAGCCTGGTGCCGCTGAAGCCGGCACGTTGCAGTAAGGCGACAACACTCATGGGACCAACCAGATGGGCCGCGCCGACCAGTACGAAATAGCTGTCGGCGGTGCCGAGATAGCCCTGTATTTTTTGCGCCATGCCGCGGTTGCGTTGGTCTATAAGCTGGGCATTAAACGCCTTGGCCAGCGGATGATCGCCCGCTTGTTCGCTCATCAGCGCGAAAAGCGTCGCGTCGTCACCATGAAAATAGGCGCGCACTAGCGCGCTGGTTGTGGTCTCTAGCGCGTCCAGTTCCGTAAGCGCTTGCTCCAGCACGGCTACCTGTACGTCGAGCGGCTGGTTAAACAGCAGGCCCAGCTGCTGCTCTAGGGTTTCGAGTTGCAGGACATGCTCGGCGTCGCGCTGGCCGAGTTGGCCGAAATGGTGATCGACACCATAGGCGGGGTCGTAGCCAAGGGCAAACATGCCCAACACACCCAGTTGCTGGAACGCCAGCATGGGTTTGAAATTCTGCATCTGGCCAACGGGCATGCCATAGCGCAGGCCCGCAGCAACGAGCGCTGCATAGGTCTGGGTTGGTAGGCTTTGGCGCAACGAGCCTTCGCTGAGTTGGGCGTATTGCATGGTTTTGTTCTGCACTTGGGCTGGCGCATAGCGGCTCAAATCTACTTCAAACACCAAATTTTCGGTGGCTTCGTAGGCCTGCTGGTATTGCTCAGGCAGCGGGTACAGGGTCTGTTTCAGTATATGCACGGTCCCGCCCACATAAACCGTGGCGCGATCACTGCGAAATCGCCACAGGTATAACGGCGTTGCCGCCTCATCCTGAGGACGCAGCTGGTCAGCGGTGCTGATTTTCTCGCCGTCCATGACGGTGAGCTCGCAGGCATCTGCTGTGTCTGACGACGGGTTAGCGGCTGGGTTCGCCAGCTGACATTGTTGCAGCGCGATTCTCGCAGCGAGCACGCGATTGGGCTGCGCACCGCTGCTATAAGTAACCTCGGGATTGGCCGTGTGTTGAGCGATGGAGATGTGATCTTGCGCGTAGGCCCCAGCGCTGAACAGGGCCAGTAGCAGAGCCGCTGGTAGGGACATCGGCAGCGCCAAACTGACGCTCAGCTTGCGCAATGGCTTGCTTAGAGGCGTTGTCGCCAAGCCGTCAGATGACGCTTGCTCAGGCATTCGCATCGGCATCTAAGCCCAAGTCTTCTGGGGTCTCGCCAATGGCCCGCACCGCGTCCATTACGGCCCCGGCGATCTGTGCCAGCAGGGTGGTGTCAGCGCCACGAATTACCAAGTGGGTGCCGTAGCGGTCGTCGCGTAAAAACGGGTAGCTGCCAATGTCTGCATCTGGGTTGTCGAGCTGTATTTGTGCCAAGGCGTCGGCAATGGAGCTTTCGCCGGTGTAGGCGCGTACCGTATGGCTGCGAATCACGAAGCCGCTTCGCAGCTTGCCCTCTAAGGTTGAAAGCATCGCCTGCATCACTCGTGGTATGCCCGCCATGACATACACGTTATGCATTGCGAAGCCTTGGGGCCCGCCGCTGGGGTTATCAATTAGACTGGCGCCTTCGGGCACCCGAGCCATCAGCAAGCGCGAAGCCATGATGTCTTCGGGTGCTGGGCGCTGGTGGATTCGCTCGGCAATCTCCGGGTGCTGGATAATGGGCACGTCGAAGGCTTTGGCTACACAGACTGCGGTAATGTCATCGTGGGTAGGGCCGATGCCCCCGGTGGTGAACACATAGTCGTAGGCCACTCGCACCTCGTTAATCGTGTTAACGATAATGTCCTCGTCATCAGGTATCACTCTGGCGTGGTGAACTTGAATTCCCCAACCGCCCAAGGTGGTGGCAATGTGGTTAAGATTTATGTCTTGGGTTCGCCCGGAAAGAATCTCGTTACCGATAACGATAACGCAGGCTGTGACGGCTTGGCTCATGAAAACGCCCTTAACGCTGGCAAAGCCGTAGCTTAACAGAGGTAGGGCGGGTAACGATGGTCGCAGCGCTTAAACTGGCCTTATAAACTCAGCTGAACAACACCGCTAGCGGTTATTAAATTCGGGTTTGCGTTTGTTGGCAAAGGCTTTGCGACCCTCTTTGTAGTCCTCGCTGTTAAAGCAGGCATCGACCATGGCGCGCACGCTTGCCACCTCGTCCTCGCGGCTGCCGCGCTCCCATGCGTTAAGTGCCGCCTTTGCTGCCTTGACTGTCAGCGGCGCATTACCGGCGACAGTTTTGGCGTAGTCGATGCAGGCGCCTTGGATTTCTTGCCGCGAGTAGATGAAGTTGACCAAGCCCATTTCCTTGGCTTCAACGGCGGGCATAAAGCGGGCGGAAAACATGATGTCGCGTGCTCGGCTTGGGCCGACCAGGCGTGCGAGTTTTGCTAGGCCCTCAAATTCGTAGCCAAGTCCGAGTTTGGCCGCTGGAATGCCAAAACGTGAATCCGGTGTGGCGAAGCGAATATCCGCAGACAGGGCAGTGGCTAAGCCGCCACCGATGCAGTAACCCTCAATCAGGCCGATTAGGGGTTTTTCTATTTTGTTCAGCCAGTGCGTGGCGCGACCGGCAATTACGCCATAACTGGCCCGTTGTTCGGCGTTGGCCCGTGCGCTGTCGAATTCTGAGATGTCGGCGCCGGAAACAAAGGCTTTGCCGCCAGCGCCACGCATGATCACTGCGCGTACGTCGCTGTTGGCGGCAAAGTGTTCGAGGATGTCGCCGATGCCCTCCCACATTTCCAGTGACAGCGCGTTATGCCGGGCCGGATTGTTGAATACCATCCAGCCGATGCCATTGTCGATATGCCCCTGCATGCGCTCGGTTTGCAGGGTGAGGGTTCGCTCAGGATTCATGGGTGCCTCCACTGTGGTTGCCACGGTATGGTCGCTCTATACTGCCCAACACAATGCCAGACCAATAGGGGGGGGTTATGGATTTTTCACTAACAGCAGAACAGGACCTGATTCGTGATGCGGTAGCCAAGGTATGTGCGGGTTATCCGGACGAGTACTGGGCGCAAAAGGATGCCGACCACGAGTTTCCATGGGATTTTTATACTGCGATGTCTGAAGCAGGCTGGATTGGGGTTGCCATACCGGAAGCCTATGGCGGCAGCGGTCGTGGTATTACCGAAGCAAGTATTGTGCTGGAAGAAGTAGCGGCATCCGGTGCGGCCATGAACGGTGCGACACCTTTGCATCTGTCGATGTTCGGTATGGAGCCGGTAGTAAAGTATGGTTCCGAAGAGATGAAACAAAAGTATCTGCCCTCGGTCGCCCGGGGCGAGCTGCATGTGGCCTTTGGTGTCACGGAGCCGGATGCCGGCACAGACACTACCTCGATTAAGACCGCTGCACGGCGCGACGGCGACCACTACATTGTGCGCGGACGCAAAGTTTGGACTACCAAGGCATTGCAGTCTGAGCGGGTACTGTTGCTGGTCAGGACGACGCCACGCGAGGAAGTGGATCGGCGAACGGATGGCATGACTCTGCTGCTGGCGGAGCTGCAGCGAGACGAGGTGACCATCTCGCCTATCGACAAAGTAGGGCGCAATGCGGTGGCCACCTGTGAGGTGGTTTACGACGATTTGCCAGTAAGTATAAGTGACCGCGTAGGCGAAGAAGGCAAGGGCTTCCAATATCTGATTTCGGGCCTAAACGCCGAGCGTGTCCTAATTGCCGCAGAGGCGCTGGGTATCGGCAAGGCCGCGCTGCGTCGCGCGGTGGGTTATGCCAACGAGCGTGTTGTATTTGG
>JAACDW010000033.1 GCA_009936775.1 Pseudomonadota bacterium | reverse complement strand
GGTTTAATGACGCGGCTGTGCGTCGCAATCCCGTGAGCAAAAAAGCTGCGTCCTTTGACACATTCGTGAGCAGGTTAGTGAGATTCTAGGGCCGCTCCGAGAGGCGGTCATCCCCCTCTCCCCTCCTTGTATGTCCCTCTCGGAGCTTTCAACTCGCCTGGTTCGGATTTAAGAAAAATACTGATAAACGTACAACCTAACCCTGAAAAGGTTGGAAAGTGTCTGCAGGCAAGTGCTCTGGACCTTTAGATCCTTTTCGGGGCGACACCTTGAGCTGAAGCCTCAGCTATGCGACACCTCTGCCGTTATCGGCGTTATACGCGTCATTCATCACATTGAGTTCCGAGGCAGTGGTTATTCTTAGTTGTCTGGCTATGAAGTGCCTTCCGGTCCTAGTCGGGCCGCTGCGCGCAATTGATTAATGAATCGTTTGGGGTAGCTTTTGAGAGCATCCTGGTTTTGGCTTTGATTGATTTACCCGCTTTAGGCGGCAGCGAATTGATTCGCGAAACCGGATCAGAATCCGCTAACCTTATCGCTCACTGATGAATGATCTCGACACGCAGCGATCAAAAAATGAGAGTGAAATGAGTCATAAAGCCGAACAACACCAGGTCGCAGACGATGTGCTGGACGCAATCGACTACTGTTACGAGCAAGGATGGACCGACGGTCTGCCTGTAGTACCACCCGAGGCCAGCCGAGTGTCCGCAATGTTGCAAATGGAAGGCCGCCCGCCTGAAACTGTGATTGCGAGGCATCCCGCGACCCAAATTGACTTAACCCTGCATGGCGCTGCGGTAAACGCTGTTATGGCAGGGTGCTTGCCCGAGTACTTCCCTGTGGTAGTAGCTGCCTTTGAAGCTATGGCGAAAAAGCCCTTTAACTTTCACGGTAGCACTGCGAGCACTGGCGGATCCGCGCCGTTGTTAGTGGTCAGCGGTCCGATTGTTGATGACATCGGTATGAATGCTGGGGTGAATCTTTTCGGCCCCGGTAATCGTGCGAACGCGACCATCGGCCGGGCAGTCAGGCTGATTATCCTAAACATTTTTCGCATGACGCCGGGTATTGCTGATAAATCAACTCAGGGTAACCCTGGTAAGTACAGCTTCTGTATTGCCGAACGGGCTGACAAAACCCCCTGGCCGTGTTTGAACGAAGAGTTGGGCTATCCTGCCGAGATTAGTTCTGTGACGGTGTTCGCCGGCGGCGGCTTTGTTAACGTGGAAAATCATGGTGGTCAAAGTGCCGAGCCGGTGCTGGAAACAGTAGCCGATGCCATGGCGAATTGTGGTTGCATCAGCATTGGACAAAGTGTCGTTATCTTGTCGCCCGAACATGCTGAGATTGTATCGAGTAGCGGATTCAGCAAAACCGATGCAACGGAGTTTCTCTTTCAGCACGCCTTCCGTAGCGAGGAACTACTCCGCCGTATAGGTAAATTCAGCTCGCGCGAATATGCATTGCAAGATCGAGAGGCTTGTCACCGCGGGTTGAGTGCAGCAGATATTTTGCTGGTGGTTGGCGGCGGTGATGCTGGAGGACACTCATCCTTTATTCCTTCGTGGAGCCGCACTAGGGCGTCATTGATGCAAAGTGAAGCTATTGGGGTCTGTATCGACTGCTGATCAAGAAATTTGAATTTAGTGCACAACAGTAAACAACGAGAAAATTATGAAGCTAGAAGATCCAACTGCAACAAGCCCAAATCGAGATTATCAGATTGCCCCGAGGCTGACGGAGCTCAATCAGCTTCGAGTCGGGTTGCTCTGTAACGGTAAGGCCAATGCCAGACCACTTTTGCAAAAGACCGCAGCGCTGTTCGCGCTGCATCATGAATGCGCAATTGATAACGAGATGGCGTTTAAAGCCAACGCCAGTGCGCCAGCCGAGGATGGTGTTATCGAGGCGCTGGCGGAGCGCAGCGACTTTCTGCTTACTGCTAATGGCGACTGAGGGTCGTGTTCGACGTGCAGTTTGCATGACGGAATCGTCTACGAGCAATTTGGTAAGCCTGCAGTGGTCCTGTGCACTAAGCCTTTTGAAGTCACTGCTAAAAATATCGCTCGCATGATGCGTATACCGGACTATCCGTTTGCTCTATTGCAGCATCCGTTAGGCAGCTGCAGTGAGTCCCAGCTGGATACTCGGGCAGCTGACGCTTATCGACAAGCGAAGAGCATTTTATTGGCGCAACACTAGGCTGGCAAACTCATAGACCTGCGTCGCCCCAGTGAGTGGTAACGGCCTTTTCGAGCATAGGGAACTGCTGCGAGTATGATAGAGGTATTAACGCCGGTGAATCGTCGATACTTAGAGTGGCGCGCTGCTGAGCGTAGCTGGGCCAAAGTTGGCCGTCTGCTTTTGGATGCCCCGTGTGAGCAAAGTCCACCCAAGCTTTGCGCATAAAAGCCGCTGTTTTTTCAAAGTCTTTAAATCCGGACATATCAGCCAAGGGTAAACCGTTGCCGAACACCATGAGGTCTAGGGTATGGGCAGCTCCAAGAATTGGCGAAGCCCATTCGAAAAGGTACATGTAGGTACTCCGCGCCGAGTGCTGCCTGTGGCCCTCCGCAATACGTAGGCTAGGGATGCGGAACCACATATCGCCAAGCACTGCGCTAAAACGGCCCTCTTTATCCAAGTCAGGGCGAAGCTCGCCGTAGCGCGCTAGCACGTCTGAGAAGTTAGCACCGGCGGCCTCGATAACTTGTCTTGCGCGACGATCAAATTGACTGCCTTCCAGCTCCACCAACCATGAAAAAAAGTTCGCTTCGTCTCGGCAGGTCCCTATCAGGTAGTCAACATCGAGTCCTATACCGCTAAAAGTTGCGTCAACGGGATGTATCGGCATGTGCTCATTTAACACAGGTTGGTAGATTTGCGGCTGCCCCAAATCTGGGCGTTCGCTTAGTTCTGGATAGAGATCCACAAATTGTCGCCAAGGCACCCGCTTCAATGCGTTGAGATCTCCGCGTTTAATACCTAGCTGGTTTGTGACTAAGCGCGCAATCTCCTTGGCTGTTGCGGGTCGCTGGGCCGAGTGCCCACCGCTTTGTAAAATAGCCCGGTTGACCAAACCGCTGGCACCTGGGGTGGCAATCATTGCTTGTATCGCAGCGGCTCCGCCCGATTCGCCGAACAGCGTGATGTTATTGGGATCGCCTCCAAAGGATTTTATATTGTCTGCGAGCCACTGCAGGACGCAGGCCAGATCCTGCATACCCAAGTTACCGGTGCCGACGCCATCGCCAAACAGTTCTTCGAGGTATAAAAAGCCCTCTGCACCTAAGCGTCTGTTGCAGGTAACCAGTACAACACCGTCGCGCGCGAAGTTGCTGCCATCGTAGATTGCATTAGCCCCGCTACCACTGATTTGTCCGCCGCCATGAACCCATACCATCACGGGCATACCACTTGCGCCTGGGTCGGCCGACCAAATGTTCAAGTTCAGGCAGTCTTCTCCTTCTATCAAGCCACCAGTGCGCGCCCCGCCAGTTTGGGGGCAAATTTGACCGTAGTTGGTCGCTTGCAGAACAGCTGCCCAAGGCTTTCGGCGAACAGGTGGCATCCAGCGTTGCTCGCCGAAGGGCGGCGTGGCGTAGGGAATCCCCAAGAATCTGTGGATCCCGTCTTTAATATCACCCTGAATTCGGCCAGCGGGTGCGGATATCACTGATGATAGTGCTGGCTCGTCGCGGTGGCACCCTGTTGTCGCTATAACTGCGCCAGATGCTGCGCCCAATATGAAATTTCTTCGTTGTATAGGGTTACCTGTTCCCAATTGAATGCGTTGTTTATTCGAACGCTTAGATCAGCGGTGTAGCTTGGCCACCGATCACTTAAAAATACGGAATCTAAAACTAGTTTTTTTAGCAATTAATGCCAGTTAACGCTGAGGTGTACTATTTTTCTGTGCTTTGCAAAGGGAGAAGTATGACGGAGCTTGGGCCCCACAGCCCAGAGTGCGCAGCTAACAATTCCTGCTTCTGATCTTCTTGCACTTCGTATTGAAAAACGACAGTGGACGTTTGGTGCAACCTAACAGCAATGCTTACACCCTTCATTCGCACACGCCGGACAGTCGCTGCCTAAGTTCGTAGGTTCAACGTACGCGCCGTCACCGCCTTTACCTACGCGCTCCCCAGCGCGTGCGTAAGTTCGCGCGGGGGGTATGGGGGGTATATTACCTACGTACGTTTGGGAGCTTTTTTCATCGCCAAAAGCAGCATCTTCGTCAGTGGATGATCCTGCGTCTGCGACCTTAAAGTAGGTCTTTGAGTTGCGGTTACTGTCGCGCTGCTGGAACTCTGAGATGCGTTTTTCGCGCTTCAGCTGCTTCAGCGCCTGAAAAAATCTGTCTTTTCCTTTCCTCCCCTCGAACATCTTTGGAAACTCCGAATAGGAAGACAGCTGCTTGTAAGTCGTATGCGGGCCGGCCTTGGCAGCCGTGACTTTTTCGTCGGAATCTAT
>JAACDW010000199.1 GCA_009936775.1 Pseudomonadota bacterium | reverse complement strand
GAGCAGGCTACAACCTTCGTTGAAACCGGTGCGGGAGTACAGGTGTCCGCAAACGCCTCGCGGGTGCTACACGCGCTGGATCTGCAGCGGCCCTTGGTCGATGCAGCTTTCTTGCCCCAGGCGACGCAAATACGCAGTTGGCGTAGCGGCCGAGTAATCGCGCAGACGCCGTTGGGCGATAAAGCGCGACAACGCTATGGCGCTCCCTACTACCATATTCACCGGGGTGATTTACTGCAATTGCTGGCCGCAGCTGCAGCCGCGCAGGCAAACATTCAGGTCGAACTGGGCAGTCGCATCGAAACTTTTCGGCAAGATGCGAATGGCGTAGGTGTCAGCGTGAACGGTCAAACCCGCACGTTTGATCTGCTTATTGGTGCCGACGGCATTCATTCCAGGGTACGCGAGGGGCTGTGGGGCCAGCAGCAGGCGGATTTTACCGGCAACATGGCTTGGCGCATGTTGGTGCCGCTGCAACAACTGCCAGCGGGATTAATAGCGCCCAACGCTACAGTTTGGTGGGGGCCGGGCAAGCACTTTGTGCACTATCTGGTCGACCGCGGTCGTCAGGTCAACTGCGTTTGTGTGGTGGAAACCCCAACTTGGCAAGCCGAGTCTTGGATAGAGCGTGGCTCCATTGCGCAGCTGCAGGCTGATTTTGCTGGCTGGCACAGTACGGTTAGTCAACTGTTGCAGCAGGCAGATGAATCGTCCTTGTTTAAGTGGGGGCTATTTGACCGCGCGCCGATGCCTCAGTGGGGCACTGGACGAGTCTCGCTGCTTGGCGATGCCTGTCACCCGACGCTGCCGTTTATGGCGCAAGGCGCTGCCATGGCGATAGAAGATGCAGCGGTACTGACTAACTGTTTAAGCGCTGACACGGACCTATTGCGGGCGCTGCAGCGCTATGAGAATTTGCGTAAGCTGCGCACCACGCGGATTCAACGTGGCTCACGCCGCAATGCCAAGGTGTTTCATTTTTCTGGCGTTAAAGCTTGGCTGCGTGACCGGGCAGCATCGCGGGCGGGTCAAAGCGCTATGGATCAGCTGTACCGTTACGACCCGCTGAGTGACGGCAAAACCACAGGCCACGGAAGTATTGAGCATGAGTGATAGTGCTTGGCTATTGTTGGCAATGACGTTATTTGCGGGTGCGGCGTCGCCGGGTCCCAGTTTGGCCTTGGTGGTGCGCAGCACGCTTAACGGCGGACGTTTGGCCGGGCTATTGGTCGCACTAGCCCATGGGATTGGTGTTTGGCTGTATGCTCTTACCGTGGTTTTTGGTGTGGCGACGGTGTTGCTCCACATCCAGTGGGCGATGCTGCTGATACAGCTTATTGGTGCTGCTTTCCTATGTTACCTGGGCACCATGATGATACGGGGAGGTCTAGCGGCGGGGACCGCAGAGCAACCGTTAGAGCCACAGCAAACCGTATCTGGCACTTCCACACGCTATGTCATGGATGGTTTCCTGATCGTTTTTTTGAACCCTAAAATTATGATCTTCTTTCTGGCGGTATTCAGTCAGTTTCTCACTCAAGACCAGACTCTTGGAACGCAGATTACCGCAGCTACTCTCGCCGGCCTGATCGACGGCCTTTGGTATGCGCTGGTTTGCGTGCTGGTAAGTTTTGGTCGTTTCGGGGCCGCGTTGCAGCGTTACGCAGGTCCTATCGACGTATTTTTTGGGGTGATTTTGTGGGCCATCTCGCTCACCATTCTGGCAGGCTCGGTATTTGCCGCACTTTAGCCAGCGTGCGAGCCCCACATGAATTGAGACAATTGCTATGTCATTTTACGAAAAACGTATTTTGCCCCACGTGATCAACTGTGCCTGTGGTTCGCCCGCTGTGGCGCGGCAGCGTGAAAAGGTTGTGCCAAGTGCACGCGGGCGGGTGCTTGAGCTTGGCATAGGCACAGGCCTTAACGCCAAGCATTACCGTGCTGAGGCGGTAACCGAGGTTATCGGGGTAGACCCCAGCAGAGAAAGCTGGGCACTGGCTCGGGCAAAAATTGCGCATGCCGCGGTGCCGATAGAATATTGCGAGGCCAGCGCCGAAGACATTCCGCTAGAATCCGACTCCATCGATACGGCGGTTATAACCTATACCCTTTTGCACAATTCACGATCCGCACAAGGCGTTAGCCGAGGTGGCGCGTGTGCTGCGGCCTGGTGGTCAGGTGTTGGTGGCCGAACATGCGCTGGCGCCGGATGAAGCCGTCGTAAAATGGCAACATCGTTTAGACGGCTTGTGGGGCAAAATTGCTGGAGGCTGTCATATCAACCGCAACATAAGAATGTTGGTAGAGAACAGCCCGTTAATCATTACCCGGTGGCAGGGTATGTATCTGCCCAACACGCCGAAAGTAGCCGGCTACAATGTATGGGGGGTTGCGCAGCTGGCATAGTGGCTGAGCGTCGGACTTTTAGGGTCGGTCGCAAATTCTGTCCGTTCCTCGGTGCTGTCTAATCTGCTGGGGTGCGCTGTTCGACATGACGCATAACGACGGAAAAATCTTTACTGCTTAGGCCTTGCGCATCCAGCTCCGCGTAGCGGTTCGCTGCCTGATCGCCAAGGTGGACAACCGCGCCGGAGTCGGCGGCGGCATCCTGCGCCAGGCGCAGATCTTTGAGCATCATGGCGACGGCAAAACCGGCTTCGTAGTCTCGATTCGAAGGCGCGGAGGGTACTGGCCCGGGTGCGGGGCAATAAGAAGTCATAGACCAACATTGGCCCGAGGCCTTGGACGAAATGTTGAAAAACGTCTCGGCATCCAGTCCTAGTTTGGCGGCAAGGTTGAACGCTTCCGCGGTGGCAATCATGGAAATGCCCAACAGCATATTGTTGGCGGTTTTTGCGGCCTGTCCATTGCCTGACGGGCCAGCATGAAAAACATTTTGCCCCATAGCTTGCAGCACGCCGGTTGCGCGCGCAAAGTCGTCAGCCTCGCCGCCCACCATAAAGGTTAGGGTGCCGGCATTTGCTGCTGCGACGCCACCGGAGACTGGCGCATCGAGTGCGCGAAAGCCTTGGGTTTGAGCTTGGCTCGCAGCGCTGCGGGCCTCAGCTACCGCAATAGTTGAGCAGTCGATAAGTAAGGCATTGGCGTTAGCGTTGGCGAGCACACCGCTGGCTTCGAAGTAGACGCCATGCACATGCTTGCCGGCAGGCAGCATAGTAATAATAAATTCCGCGTCGGCGACACAGGTAGCGATGGTGTCTGCGGCTATTGCGCCGGCTTTTTCGGCGTTGCTCACCGCATCTGAGTTGAGGTCGAAGGCGACAACCCGGTGTCCCGAGTTGACCAAGTTGGCGCACATGCCGCTACCCATATTGCCTAAACCAATAAATGCAATGTTGCTCATAGAGCTTTTCCTAATCGATGTTGCGCCTTGGCGCATGTGTTACCTGAGCTACCATTCGGCGATGCTGCCGTCACTATGACGCCAGATTGGGTTGCGCCAGCGGTGTCCCTCTGCGGCCTTGGCGCGCACCATATCCTCATTAACCTGGATACCAAGCCCCGGTCCTTGGGGTATGTCTACGAATCCGTCGGTAAAGTTAAAAATCTCAGGATTTTGCAGATAGCCGGTTAAATCGTTGGCCTGGTTGTAGTGAATACCTTGACTTTGCTCCTGAATAAAGGCGTTTTGGCATACTGCGTCTACCTGCAAACAGGCAGCCAGCGCAATGGGGCCAAGCGGACAGTGTGGGGCTAGGGCGATATCCCACGCCTCTGCCATATCGGCAATTTTCTTGCATTCCGTAATACCGCCGGCATGAGACAGATCGGGTTGAATAATGTCTGCGGCGCCCAGTGTAAACAGGTTCTTAAAGTCGAAGCGCGAGAACAGGCGTTCGCCGGTGGCGATGGGTATATGGGTATGACGGCGCAGTTCGGCCATTGCCGGCAGGTGCTCGCTGAGCACGGGCTCCTCAATAAATAAGGGCGAGTAGGGCTCAATTGCGTGGATTAGCGCCTTGGCCATGGGCACATGCACGCGGCCGTGAAAGTCCACCGCAATATCCAAGGCGCTGCCCACCGCGTCGCGCAGATGGGCAATGCGGTCTACTGCGGCGTCGATTTTGCTGTGGCTATCAACGATCTGCATTTCTTCTGTTAAGTTCATCTTGGTGGCCTTGAAGCCTTCGGCTACGGCCCGCTGTGCGCTGCTGACAATATCCGCAGGACGATCGCCGCCCACCCAAGCATAGACGCGAATGCGTTCACGGACCCGTCCGCCCAGCAGTTGGTGTACAGGTGCATCGTGGTATTTGCCCTTGATATCCCATAGCGCTTGATCGATGCCTGCCACGGCGCTCATATGGATGCCGCCGCCGCGATAGAAGCCACCGCGATACAGGGTTTGCCAGTGACGTTCAATTTGCAGCGGGTCTTCGCCAATCAGGTAGTCGGCAAGCTCCGCGACCGCTGCGGCAACGGTGTGGGCTCTGCCCTCCAACACAGGTTCACCCCAGCCTTCGATGCCTTCATCGGTGGAAATTTTTAAAAAACACCAGCGTGGCGCGACGATAAAGGTTTCCAGTGCGGTAATTTTCATGAGCAATTCTCAAGTGGTGTCGGCATTAAAATTTGGCACCACGCAGCCAAACGTCGGCGCGTGCCCAACTTTTTTCAAGGTCAGCGTCCACGCTGGGGTCTGTCTTGCCGCTGGCTGCAAGCGCCTGCTGCAAACCATACAGCGACCAGCCGTTATTGGGGTGATCTTGTAGCTCGGCGCGAAAAACGGTTGCTGCTTGTGTGGGCTGATCCGCATCCAGTAGCGTTTGCCCGAGCCAATGCCGGGCGGCAAAGGGTAGTGGCTCTGGCTCGTCATATTCCAGCGTGTCCTCTAGCACAACGGCTTGTTGAAAGGCCTCTAGCGCCGATTCGATATCACCCTGGGTGACGAAGATCTCGCCTGCTAACAGGTTCGCCAGCACTCCAACAATGGTTTTAGCCTTGTGAAAACGAATGGTATCTGTGGTATTGGCTGCATAGTGCTGTAGGCCACGAAGGCTAACTTGGGCGCCTTCCATGTCGCCATTTTTCAGCTTGGCGTAGCCCTTGGCGAAATCGTAAATGGCAGCTGATGCTTTTTGCGTCGGCCGCCTATTAAGTTCTAGCACTTCGTCAAAGCGCCCGAAGCGAATCAATGTGGTGGCTTCGAATTTTGCATCGCCAGTAAATTTTCGATAGTCCTTGCCGGCCTGAGTAGCCACAGCTCCTTGGCCATCGTATGACGCAGCAAACAGCAGCATGTGTAGGTTGTGCCCGGCAGCGTAGGAAAAACCCTTGCCTTCAGCGGCCAGCAGGTCAACATTCTTGGCGTTGGTATTGGCCTGCACCGAGCGGCCCCAAAGCCCGAGTTCATTCCAAGTATGCGAAGGCATGTGTTGAATATGGCTGGCCAATGGCACCGTAGAGGCTAGGTGCTCGGCACAGTCCAGCGCGAGCTCCGGCTGCTGGCTGGACTCTGTGGCGTGGATGTAGAGATGGCAGGCTCCGGGGTGCCTTATGTCTTGCGCCAATACCTTGGTCAAAACGCCATGTAGTCTTTGCAAATTCGGATCCGCAAGGTCGCGGTAGCCGCGCCGCTCTTCAAGCAAGAACAGAGCAACAGCATAAACGGAAGCGACATTATGATTGTCAGGATAGCGCGCATAAACGGCGGCCATGCTATCTGCAAAGGCCTGATCTGAGGCGCGCCTTGCGGCAGGCTCGTAATCTGCTGGAAAACGCACCAGCGAGGCTTCGATTAAGGCTTGCTCTAAGGGAGTGCTACTGGCCTTGAGCGTGTTTGCTTGCTGAATCGCAGAGCGGGCTGAGGCCGCAGCTGCAGCGCTCATGCCGCCGTTGAGAAAGGCTCCCAGCGCAAAGGCCTCGCCCCAAAAACACATGGCGCAGTTAGGATCCAACTCTCTGGCGCGCCGCATCGAGTCGGCGGCCTCGGCCATATTGTAAGCCCAGCGCAGCTGCATGCCCTGATCGAAGAAAGCTTGAGCCTGTTCGTGCGCAGTGCTGATCGGCCACCGATAGCTGCCGAGGGCTTGGGGCAGGAGCTCAATAGCCGCCTTGCTGGAGCTGTCGCTTGCCATGTTGTGCCCGAGACTGGCGGCACGAAGATCGGGCACTAAGGCAGCGAGTATGACCAGCAAAACAAGTGCCGAGATGTTGAATTTTGGCATCGTTGACGATCTGGGTCTTAAGACTCCAATACTGTGAGCAGTTGTTGGCAAAATAATACTTCCGCTTGCTGTTTGAGACAGCTTAGCAGCTAACGTAAGCCGGCTCAGCCCACACCGCCTAGGGACGGATAGTGATCGTTTCCGATTGGGCTGATAGTTCAAACACCTGCAGATCGTGAGCGAGAATTACCTCGTCGCTTAGGCCGCGCAAAAATAGGTTTTCTGTCATCGCGTTCATCGGCGTTGGTACCAAGTGATAGAGCACCAGTTGCTTAATATCTGCCGCCTTAGCCGCGTCTTCAAGAGTAAGGCTGTCGGCATGATAATCGGTAACGTCCCCGATCAGTTGTGCAACATTGCTGCGGCCGCTGTCGCGCATGGTTTGTTGCAGGACGTTGAGTAAGTGTCGGGCCAGCGCGTCGTGGAATAGCAAATCGGCACCCTGCGCCGCAGCAAACAACTCGTCAGTTGCGTTGGTATCGCCGCTGATCACTACCGAACGGCCCTGATAATCGAAGCGGTATCCCATAGTTGGATTAGCTGGATGATGATCTACCACGAAACCTCTGACCGTCATGGATTCATCCTGCCAGACGATACCGCTGTCTAGCGTATTGGCCCTCATAGGGCCTAGGGCTTTGGGTAGCAGTTCCTCACCGTGGTGCTGAGTTCTATAGCTTCGGTCTAAGGCATAGGCTTGGTTGAAACCATCGACAACGGTTTGCACACCCTCAGGACCATAAACCTGCATATTGTGTTGGCGCCCTGCGACCCAAGAGTTGAGGTTTACATCGCCCAGCCCGGCTATATGATCTGAATGATAGTGGGTAAGAAATACTGCGCTGAGTCGGTCTAAGGGCAACTGGGCCTGAGCAATGCGTGTGGGTGAACGCGCGCCTACGTCGATTAGGAACAGGTGCTCTTGGGTTAACACAGCGATGCAAGCTTGTGCCCGATCCATGGTGTTACCAAGGGGCGAGGCGCTGCCGCAGACCACGACCTGCATACCGTCTATGTCTTGCTGCGCGCTTGGTGCTAGCGAAGTGGCCAGTCGGGCTAAGACAAAGTCCTGCACTGCCGGGGCTCTAAACAGCCCAACCGCGACAAGGACAAAAATTACAGCGAAGGCGATTGTTACCTTGGTATTTCGATTCACGGAGCTCTCCTTATCATTGTGTTGGCTGGTACGCTGATAAATGTTCAGATATTGAGCTGACGGCTACGCAACGCCAGCTCGTGCTCGACGCGCCAAATTCTATCCTGGCCCCAACAACAAAAATCAGGCTCGCCTGGGCTGCTAATGCGAAAGCTTGGCACCCCCCAAAGTCCGGCGTCTAACATGCTGCTCACATTGTTTTCGAGCAGTTCAGGCCAGCTCTCGCTATCGGCATGACTAACCGTTGTTGCCCAGTCCAAACCGGCATTATTGACGACTTGCTGGAGGCCTTTCTTAGAATCGATATCGATGCCCGCAGCAAATGCGGCCTGCAAATACGCACCGATAAAGGCCATGCCCTTACCTTGCGCTTGTGCGCCGGGGAACAGCGCGAAGCCGCGCTTCACCGGCTCGCCAAAAGGATCAACAAAATTACCGAATGGCACGCCGTGGGCTTGGGCTTCACGAGCGCAGTCGGTGAGTATGTAGCGCTGTTTAGCGGCAGGTGCTGTGACGCCACGCATTAGCATGGGCATGACCGGGCGCGGTACTAAGTTGATCTGACTTTTGTTAGCCAATGCCTCTACTGCGGGGTGGGCGACCGCTGAGTATGGGCTGCGTAAAGACGGGAAATACTCAAGGCTAAGCTCTCTGGCAACAGGGCCGTTGATTTGCAGCCGAGCTTGGCAACCGGCCTGGTAGGGGTCGAAGCCCGCATCTGTTCCCCTGGCATAACCCTCGGCGGCCAGACGTTTGAACAAATGAGGCAGCCGGTCGGCGCCCCAATACCATTCCCCGTCGAAGTAGATGGTGCCGCCTTGGTAATGACCGAGTCGCCGTCTTAACTCATTGCCTGCACGCACAGTAGTCTCTGCCCGCGTCTGAGAGGCGGTGTTGGCGTTAGGCGAGAGCTGGTGCCGCCATAGGGCATTGCCGGTTGTTTGAGCGAGGGTAAAGAAGTCAGCCTGCGCCGGGTTGTTGGCTAGCAAGGCCGCTAGCTCGGCGTTGGCGGCTGAAATTTGCTCTTCAGCGGGCAGTCGCGCGCTGGTAAAACCGTTGGCTACGGGTATTGGTGCGCCAAGGAATGGGGCTATGCCGCCAGCGTCTGCCATGGCCCAGGCATCGTAGCGGCTAGCGTCGCCTTTAAATGCATCGGCAGCACCACTGACCAGATGAGGCTTTATAGGGATATCGATGGCAGCAGCAAAATGACTTAGCTGTTGCACCATGATAAAGCTGTAAGGATCGTCGACCTGATGAAAATAATGAATCGCGGCTGCCTCATTATTTTTGCGGCGCAGGTTTTGCGCCCGGCTACGACGCCGTTGCAAGACATGTTGAGAGGCGAGGACCCGCATAACAGTGGATCTTATGCGGGTACTAAAACGCACAGTCTAGCTGCCTAAGAAGGCTTCGCAGCCAGTGCCGTTGAGCACAGTATCCACACCGTCGCGGTCTGCAGGATCTAAGTTGAAGTAGCTCTGGCGCAGCGCTTGCAAACATTTGGCTTGATAAGGAAATGTGGGTTGGGTCCAAGGTTGACCGTCGATAGTGGCGTCCATTTGGTCGGCTCCGGCATGAATTGCCGCGTTGTTGGCCAACAGCGCCGGTATGTAGACCCTGCCAACCTCGCTCAGCAGATCGCCTAGGTGGTCCCGAATCTGCTCTGGTTCAAGCCATCCATCGTCAGCGGCGGGCTGGCCGCTGAGATCGTCGACGATATCGGTCCAAGCGTGTACCCGAGGGGCATGCTGCAAACACAGCCGCATCGGTGTTGGGTCGAACTTGGCTAACTGCGTGAGTTGCGCGTAAATCGCGAAATCCGCACTGCTGGGCCGGTCGCCGAGAACAAAGGGATGGCGCTGTAGCAGCTTGTCGAAGATCGCCAAAAACCTCAGGTAACTGGCTTCAATTACCGCTGCAGTCACATCGTTGGAGCCGACCACGTAGAGCCGCGAAATTTGCCGTTGCGCGATGTAGTCGCCGAGTTCTGCGAGTTTTTCTTCCGTTGCCGAGTTATTTGACCAACGTGGCAAAATTTTGCCAGCGGTTGTGATGTCGTCCTGATAGTACCAACGGTAATGAAACATGGCCTTGGTGAGCCATTCGTCGCCGTAATCCTCAAGCAGGTCGTTGAGAAAGCCCAGTACCGGGTTTCCGGGCACCGCGGCACGTCCCATGAAGTCGCCTTCAAAGCGGCGGATCAGTGGGGTGGAATCTACTACTGCCTCCAGTTCGCCTTGGGCATTGGGTAGATAGAAAGTAGGCAGCAAGTGAACTTTGGCTGCAGGTAGGTCTTGGCGGGATACCTGATCACCAATTAATAACTGATAGTTGATGTGGCGGAAACGTAGGTAAGCGAGCATCTTGCGCGTATAGGGTGACCCGGGCACGCCTTTGAAAATAAGCGGTTCAGCTGCACTCATGGCCCTCTCCAAATAATGACATACATTATATTTTAACATAGTATGCCCGCGTTGTTTAGGCAAGGGGGAGCGCATGCGAAAACGCTGGATTGGATTGTTACTACTGGTGCTAGTTGGCGGCATCGCTTGGCAGAACAAAATCGACTTAATCGTTTGGGCTCTACCCAAGGCACAGAGCATTGCCCAGCCTACTGCGGCTAACCGCCCAATTGCTTGGCAGGCCGGGCCTGAAGTTGCGACGCTTGCGCCCGCGGAGCGCCCGCCCAACATTATTCTAGTGCTAACTGACGATATGGGTTTTAACGACATATCACTTTATAACGGCGGCGCTGCTGACGGTTCGCTGCTGACGCCGCACATTGACGCCTTGGCCCAACAAGGGGTGACGTTCACCAGCGGCTATGCGGCCAATGCAGTGTGCGCGCCATCTCGGGCATCAATGCTTACTGGTCGCTACTCCACACGCTTTGGTTTCGAGTTCACGCCGGTTTTTAAGGTCGGCCCGTTTCTGATGCATTGGATGATTGACGAGTTGGCTGCAGATCAGCCGCAGCCACAAGTAGATCTGCGCACGGCGATGGAACTGCCCAGCATGAATGATCTTGGTTTGCCGTCCGAGCAAATTACGATTGCTGAGGTGTTAGCCGAGCGGGGTTATCACAATGTGCACATTGGTAAGTGGCACCTTGGCTCCGCCAAGGGAATTCGTCCTGAGGACCAAGGCTTTGACGAGTCGCTGTATATGGCGGGGCTACTGTACCTGCCGGAGGATCACCCGGAGGTGGTGAATGCCAAACGACTCGACCAGGGCATTGAGAAGATGGTCTGGGCATCGTCCCAGTATCGGGCGCAGTTCAATGGCGGTGAGGCCTTTGAGCCGGATGGCTATCTTACCGACTACTACACTCGTGAAGCGGTGCAGGTGATCGAAAAGAACAAAAACCGCCCGTTCTTTATGTATTTGTCGCACTGGGGTATCCACAACCCGCTGCAGGCAACTCGGGAAGACTACGATGCCTTGGCGCACATAGAGGATCATCACCTGCGTGTCTATGCCGCCATGATTCGCTCGGTTGACCGCTCCATTGGCGCGATTACCGCAGCCCTGGAGGCCAATGGGTTGACTGACAACACGCTTATTTTGTTTACCAGCGACAATGGCGGAGCCCAGTACGTTGGTTTGCCTGACATTAACAAGCCTTACAGGGGTTGGAAGCTGAATCATTTCGAAGGGGGTACCCATGTGCCCTATTTAGCAAAATGGCCTGCGCGCATTGCCGCAGGCACCACAGTGGATGCACCCGTGCACCATGTTGATGTATTTCAAACCATTGCTGCCGCAGCGAATGCGCCGGTACCCACGGATCGGGTATTGGATGGGGTTGATCTGATGCCGTATGTGACAGGCGAGGCA
Organism: Pseudomonadota bacterium; assembly: GCA_009936775.1. Lineage (GTDB taxonomy): Bacteria > Pseudomonadota > Gammaproteobacteria > Pseudomonadales > Azotimanducaceae > UBA4421. The sequence goes on along the minus strand of JAACDW010000199.1, from coordinate 6,528 downwards.
ACTGGCGTGCCTGACGAGACCTTGTTTTGGCGGCAGGGCTATCATCAATCGGTGCGACACAAAGACTGGAAGCTGATCCGCTCAAAGCAGCCCACTGCGGGCGAACAGTGGGAAGATGTTGTTTGGCTTTTTGATCTTGCAGCAGACCCTACAGAACAGGTGAATCTTGCCCAACGGCGCCAAGACAAGGTGTTGGAACTTGAAAAACTGCTGGCTGCGCATAATGCCGAACAGGCAGCGCCCATGTGGCCGAGTGTAGTTGACATGGTGCAGCCCGTGGACAAGGACGGCACCCGGCCCTACGTTAAGGGTGACGAATATATGTACTTCCCCAATTAACCGTCGCGTCAGCGAGGAGCAAATACATGCAGGTAGAAAACAAGGTTGTACCCAACCAAGAGCAAATGCAGGGTTTTATGCAGTCGCCAGGCGATGGGCCGATTCATATGGTAAATCTGCTGAAGTTTAAGACCCATGCCGAGTACGAAGATGGACGCGCCACGGATCTCAGTGGCGCGGCTGCCTACCAACTGTATGCAGACGGGGTCACTGAACTGTTGGCCGCGGTTGGAGGTGAGGTTACCTTTAGTGGCGATGTGGCGCGTCTCGCGCTGGGAGAGGTAGAGGAGCTTTGGGATAAGGTAGCCATCGCCATGTATCCCAGCAGAAAAGCCATGTTAGATATGATGATGATGCCCGCCATGCAGGCGCTTGCTGAGCATCGGGCAGCGGGACTAGCGGGTCAGCTCAACATCGAGACAGTAAATGGCCAGATAGGCCTGTAACAGACTTCGCCTGTTTCTTGCCCCGGGAATGTCACGCTAAGATAGCTTAAACGGGCGTAGGAGACAGCGTGTCAGAACAAGTATCGCAGCACGACTATTTCGGTTTGCCGGCTTTTTGGTTTCAGCGGCCCGATGACGAAAGTGACGAGGTGTTCTATCAGCAGCCAAGGATGGTGGCGCATATAGACGATGCCACCATGCTCGCGCTTACCCAATTTTATCGCGATTTTTTGCCCGATGACGCCCACATACTCGATCTTATGTCGTCTTGGCTGTCGCATTTGCCGCAGCAAAAACCGTTTGCGCGAGTTGTCGGCTTGGGCATGAACGCTGAGGAACTGGCTGCCAACCTGCAACTTACCGAGTACCGCGTGCAGAACCTCAATCAGGACCCGCAGCTACCCTATGCCGAGGCGTCCTTTGACCGGGTGCTGATCGTGGTCTCCGTTCAGTACCTAACCCAGCCCGTGCATGTACTGCGCTCGGCGCTACAAACCCTTAAGCCCGGCGGAGCAATAGCGATTGCTATGTCGCATCGTCTATTCCCAACCAAGGCGGTTGCTGCGTTCCAAGGCATGCAGCGCGACGACAAAATGAACTTGGTGAGTTATCGTTTGGAGCACAGTGGATTTGAGCAGATTCAATTTCACGATCAGTCACCGCCGGACGCGGATCCGCTGTGGATTATTACCGCGCATAGGCCGCTGCTCTGATTGACCAGTAACGATTCGTAATCCGAGGCCGAGGGCGCAAGAGGGGGTAGCATGGAAATCGTACCGGAGTCACTTCGCGATCCGCGCATTCACACCAGCGTTGTTGACGTTGCCGATGGTTTGACCTTTGAAGTCGACCAATGCGGCGACGGTGATGAGCTAGCATTGTGTTTGCACGGCTTCCCTGAACACAGTTTCTCGTGGCGCTATCAATTGCCTGTGCTAGCAGATTTGGGCTTCACCGCATGGGCACCGAATCTTCGGGGTTATGGGGCCAGCTCGCGACCGCAAGACCTGCAGGCATACCGCTTGGACGAACTGGTAGAAGACGTTGCCAGACTCATTCAAGCCAGTGGCAAGTCCAAGGTCACTCTTATTGCTCACGATTGGGGGGCGGTAATTGCTTGGCAGTTTGCCCTGCGGCAACGGTTGCCCCTACAGCGCTTAATTATTTGCAACGTGCCACATCCTCAGGCGATGCAGGACGCCTTTGGCTGGACGCAAATGCGCAAGAGTTGGTACATATTTTTCTTCCAGCTGCCTTGGTTGCCTGAATACGCCCTGAGTCGCGATAACGCCAAACCAATTGCAGACGCCTTCGCAAACAGTGTTGGCGACAGCACAAGGTTTCCCCCAGAGGTATGCGATGTGTTCCGGCGTAACGCGGCCCAGCCCGGTGCGTTGACGGCCATGATTAACTACTACCGAGGCTTGTTCCGTGGACGCAGAAGCCGACCCCGAATAGACCCACGCACACCGATTGAGATTCCTACCCTAATGATTTGGGGTGAGGACGATGTCGCCTTGGATAAATCGACAACGTTAACCACTGGCGACTACGTTACCGATTTTAGAATCCGCTACTTGCCCGGCGTCTCGCATTGGGTCCAGCAAGAGCAACCCGAGGCTGTTAACGCGATGATAAGTGCTTTTGTGCAGGGCCAAGAAATACCCGAGTATTCTGCACACGGCGACCTCGTGCCAGCGGTCACGGCAAGGTCCTAGCGTGATACAGGAAGCCCAGAGCCACACACAAGTAATTACTGCCCTGCACCTGTTGGCTGCGAAAGAGATCGACCCGTTGGCACAAATATACGAGCGCTTTTTTCGGCTATGTCCCGAGGCGCGGGGTTTAATGGGGCATTCTGATGAACCCATGCGCGGCCGCATGTTGGAGCAGACCTTTGAGATCTTGATGGATGCAGATTTGCACGGCGCCGAGAGCTACTTTCGCTGGGAAATTACCAACCACGTCACGGCCTATGGCGTAGCCCCAAACATGTATGACGCTTATTTTGAAGCTATTGGCCAAGTGCTTGCAGAGATCTTGGGGGAGGCATGGAGCGCCAGCTTAAACGACGCCTGGCGTATGCAGGTGGCAAATCTGCTGGCAGATGTTGCTCAAGTCTAGGGCTGCACAGGTGGACAAAGTCCCCGACCAATTTGGCGAGCATTTTGAGTAATTTAAAGGGCAGTTAAACATATCGTCGGCCTGGCTGTCGGCAGTGTAATCTTGTTGGAGAATAGGGTACCTTTTAGCGCACTCGCTAGGGAGAGCAGAGGGCTTCGGGGTCGCAACGACGACCTCGGGTAGAGCAAAAAGGGGAAAGAACGATGAACAAAGGATTAGCGCTACTGGGCGTACTGTTGGTGGCAGCGGCTGCCTATATGATGCTGAATCCGCAATCAGGCGGTACCGACATGGGCGGTGCAGAAACGGCAATGACCGCTTCTAGCATTGAGCCCACAACAGGCTTTATTGACGATGAGCGCATCAAAAATGCGGAATCGGAACCGGGCAACTGGCTGGCCTTCGGCCGCACCTATGAAGAGCAGCGGCATTCGCCTCTGACGCAAATCAACAAAGACACGGTGGGGCAACTGGGTTTGGCTTGGTTCAAAGACATGAACACCAACCGTGCTCTGGAAGCGACGCCCATCGTAGTTGACGGGACCATGTACTTCACCAGTACTTGGAGCAAGGTTTATGCGGTAGACGCGATAACTGGCGAAACCATATGGATGTATGACCCCAAGGTGCCCGGTGAATGGGCCCGTCGGGCCTGCTGCGATGTGGTTAACCGTGGCGTAGCGGTCTACAACGGGCGAGTGTATGTGGGCACCCTTGATGGCCGCCTTGTGGCTCTGGATGCCGCAACCGGTGGCGTGGTTTGGGACGTAGATACGCTGATTGATCGCACCCGCTTTTACACCATTACCGGCGCGCCTCGTGTGGCAAATGGCAAGGTTTTCATTGGTAATGGCGGTGCGGAGTTCGGCGTGCGCGGCTATGTGACCGCCTATGACGCAGAAACCGGCGACCAAGCCTGGCGCTTCTTTACGGTGCCCGGCGACCCCTCATTACCCTTTGAGCATGCAGAAATGGAGCTGGCCGCAAAGACTTGGAAAGGCGGCAGCTGGTGGGAGTTTGGCGGCGGCGGTATGGTGTGGAACTCCATCGTCTATGACCCAGATTTCGACTCGCTGTACATTGGCGTGGGCAACGGTTCGCCTTGGACACGGGTGATTCGTTCTCCCGGTGGCGGCGATAACCTATTTTTGTCCTCCATTGTGGCGCTGGATGCAAACACCGGGGAAATGAAGTGGTATTACCAGACTACCCCCGGTGACAATTGGGATTTCACCGCAGTGCAAGACATCGCTCTGGCCGACATGGAAGTAGATGGCGAGATGCGCAAAGTGCTGCTGCAGGCACCAAAGAATGGTTTCTTTTATGTGCTCGACCGTGCAGATGGCAAACTTTTGCGGGCGCACAAGTTCGCTACGGTAACTTGGGCGAGCCATGTCGATATGGAGACAGGCCGACCGGTACTGAACCCAGAGCTAGATTATCAAGACAATGCCAAATGGATTTTGCCCGGACCATTGGGCGCCCATAACTGGCAGGCCATGTCGGTGGATGTTGATGCTGGAGTGGTTGACATACCGGCTCAAGACAACCCGCTGATTTATGGCATGAGCGACGAGTGGCAGAAAACGGGTATTTATAAGCGTAATCCCGGCAGCTGGAACACGGGCGTCGAATTTGGCCGCATTACCCAGCTGTTCCTCGACAATATTGCCGAGCAGCCCACTCCCAAGGGCTACTTAAAGGCCTTCGATCCGTTAACTGGTAAAGACAAGTGGGTTGTCGAAATACCCCACTATTGGAATGGTGGGGTACTTTCTTCGGCTGGAGGCTTGGTTTTTCAGGGGGACGCCTTGGGTATGCTTACGGCGTATGACAAAGACACTGGTGAAGCGCGTTGGCAGTACAACACCTTCACCTCCATGCTAGCTCCACCCATAACCTTTGAGCTAGACGGTGTGCAGTACTTGTCCATTCTCACCGGTACCGGTGGGGCAGATTTGTTCAGCGGTGAGCCGCTACCGCCCGTGGCAGAGCATGCCTCGCTGACCTACAACAACTACGGTCGCTTACTGGTGTTTAAGATCGGCGGTGGTGCAGAGTTGCCGGTGCCAACGGTAAGAGATCGCAGCATTCCGGCGCAGGCTAATCTAGTTGCTTCGAACGAGCAGATAGCCGCGGGTGAACTGCACTACAACAACTACTGCTCGGTATGCCATGGGCTTGCAGTACGTTCGGGTGGCTCGATCCCAGACTTGCGCCGAATGAGTGAGGGCACGCATTCTGCGTTCAACCAAATTGTGCAGGACGGTCTGCTTGCAGCAAATGGCATGGCCGCATTCGATGATGTGGTATCCGATGAAGACACCTCATTGATTCATCACTACGTGAAAGCTCGGGCCGAACAAGACCGGCTTTATGCCGCAGGAGAGGTGGAGCTACCCCAGCTCACTTGGCAGTAGTAGCCTGCTAACAGCGTTTGCGCGACCAAGCAGTGGGGCAGTAAGAGACTGGGGCTGCTTCGTCGCCTTTCACCGCACCTAACCGGCTGGCTTCGCCGGTAGGGTTGGCGGTGGTACTGGCCGCAGCTCGAACAAAGGTGTTCCGCCATCCTCGCCGCTGACATTATCGGTGCCCAGGTAAGCGTTCTCGTTGTCCGGTTTTTCATCCGATTTTTGCAGTAGGTTGCGTGAAACCGAGCCGTTGACTAGCTCCCCGCCCTCTATTTTACCCAGTGCAGCCTGCGCTTCTTCTGCCGCCTGTTCAGTAAACGGCGTGAAATAGGCCCGAGGCGTGCCTTGAGGCAATCCCGCCTTGTCCAGCGCCCGCAGCCAAAAGAAAATACCGCCTTCGTCGTCACCGGCTTTGTCTGGTTCGTCGATAGTGATCCACAGCACGCGAAAGTGATCTGGCATTTGCTCTGCGGTAGGCCAGCCAAGCATGCTTTGGTGGCCAAGCCAAGTGAGGACATAAAAAACGCTTACCGAGCCAATCAGCACTATTTTGAGAAAACGGCGACCGGGCAGAGAAATGCAAAGGGCCAGCAGTAAAGCGGCAATCAGCGCATAAGAAACGCTAAGCAGCAGTAGTGAAGTGGTCATGACTTAATGGCTGTTGCCAGCGTTAGCAGCTGTTTTGGGCGCTGATTGGTGTTCACTACCACGCCATTGGCGTCCAGGGTGAAGCGCACTGCGGTGCGCTCATCGCCGCTGCCGGTAAGCTCCACGGTATCGTAAAACACCAGACTGACGCTGGGATTGAGTTTTTCCACCTTTACCGTGACCGGCAGCGCAGCTGAATAGTTGGCCTTGTAGTGCAATAGGTTAACCACATATTCGCCAGCCTGAGCGGCGCGAACGGTAACGGTTTCTTGATTGATGGGGTTATTGATCTTCACGCCGTTAACGTTAATTTGGTCGGCGAACAGCCCGCGGTCATCTCGGTCTAGGTGCATCAGGCCACTGTCACGGTTGTGGTACCAAACCAGGCCGCCCTGAGGATCCTCTACGAGTGCGTCTACATCATCTGGGTGTTCGTCGGCCCAGCGAACGGTGATAAGTATCTCGGCCTTGCTAGCAATGTCGCCAGCTCTCTCAGGGGTGCTGATGAGCATGAAGGCAATGGCAAACATAAAGGCGAAGCCGAGCAGCGTGTTAAACAG
>JAACDW010000198.1 GCA_009936775.1 Pseudomonadota bacterium | reverse complement strand
GTCGCACACCAGCCTCGCGCAGCGCGTCAAAGGCCTTGCTGCGACTGCGAAACGTCAGATTTTTTCCGCCTCGGTCTTGGATGGGTGTGCGCTCACCATCATGACAATAGAAAATAAGGTAAATACTCGGATCGATGCCGTGTACTTCCATGTTGAAGATAGCGTCCCGGGTAACAAGCGTCTTTAAATCATTGAGCTGCATGCCGAACCTCTGCAAGTGCGATGGCAAAGCGTACCGCAGAGGTCATCTAAGCGGTGTGAAGGTGGGTGGGATAGGGCGCTTAGCCTGCAGTCTGCATCGAGTTTTCTCTGGCTGAAATTTGTCGCTGCCTATGATGCTGTGATGCACTTCACGATTCGGGCCATCGTCCGCCTGACATTTGCGAAATTTCAGACGATCGGTAGTTTTTTCCAGATAATAGGTGGTTCTGGCAGTGACCTAATCCTCGGGAAACAATTGATGAGCGAATCGAAGGCGTCGGATTTGACCGAATTTTTACAAAGCGTTGCAGGCGACTTTTTCGCCATACCGGACAGCCGCCCTGCGGATTTTGAATCCAAGGGGCGGACTCGGTCGATAAAGATCTATGTTGATGACGGCCGGCCCGCAACGCTGGCGTTCTTCCGCAACATTATGGAACTGGAACCTGAGCGTTTCGCGCGGCTAAACAGAGCTTTCCATGATACTCAGATTGGCTTGCACGGCGTCGGTTGGGCAATAACGCGATTCGCGGGCGGCGTGTATTTGAGCCTGTCTATGGGGACGGAAATATACGTGCGGCGACTTCCCGCTCAGGTCTGTGCAGCAGCCATTACAGCGGCGCAACGATTCGATCGTTTTCTCGATTGCGCGGTTTCCACCGGTGCTCGCGACGACAGTCCTTGGTCCATGCCGCTACGTCTTGCCCAATCCTTGCAAAGCCCCGCAGGCATGGGCCACTCAATGGCAACATAGGGTAGAGGGCGTATCCGCTTACTTCGATGGCAGTCGATTGAAGCCAAAACAGCGCGTCTATCTACTTTTTGTTACCACTCCTCGGAAACTCGGCGCTTTAACGGGGCCTGTTGGCAAAACTCAAAACGTTCTCCGTTCGCGGTTGGAGAGCACTCGTGCGTCAGCGACTCGCCCAGTGAGGCGAGCCTGACGGTCAAAATTTGGCTCAATGAGCGCGCATCGCGCTCCGCATATCGGGCCATTGAGTCAAAGACATAGGAATCGGGTATGAGTAGGGCACAACACAGCAGCGCGCAAGGTAGCACCAAAATGCCGAGCAGCAAGGGTACAGACGATAAAGCAAATGGCAGTGAAGGCGCTAAATCGGTACGCGGAGGTGCAAAAAGTGGCGTCAGTAAGGAACTGCAATCGAACAAAAAGTCGCGCACCAAGGTGACGAAGGGTGCTGGGCCTGCGGATGCTGCAAACAGCTCACAGACTGATGTCTTGGCTGCTGGAGTTTTTGCTGCCCCATCGGCCTTAATCGAAATGAGCCAACAGATTGGCGACTCGGGCGATCTAGGGCGGTCTTTTTCCGCTCGTCTGCGCGAATTGCGGCGAACGAGGGCGCTGTCTTTGCGCAAACTGGGTCGCGAAGTCGGCGTTACCGCCAACGCTGTGTTACGTTGGGAAAAAGACGAGGTCACGCCGACGCGGGGCAAAATGCTTGAGTTGTCGCGTTACTTTGATGTGGAGCCTGCTTGGTTGGCGTGGGGGATAGGTGCTCGTCGCAATCGCCTCAAGCCGGCGGATCTTGTAGAGCAGTTGCAGCGCTGTGATGAAACTCAATTGCGCGCCGTCAGCGCACTGCTGGAGGCATTTGAGCCGAATCAGGATATTTAACGGTAGCGTTAGCGGCCGCGCTCCCCATTGCGGCTTAACGTCATCGCGGCACGGCGCGTTGTTTTCCACCCCGACTTATAGTTCACTTCTTGCTTGATTTGTGCAGCGGGAGGGTGATATGCCGATAAACGTACTCGGAATGATTGGCGTGACAGCGCCTGCGGATGCTGCCACTGTGCATATTGTGGGAGGTGGCGTAGACCCCGACTACATAAAGGCCTTCACTCAGGTGCACGAGCAATCTGGCTTTGATGCCATACTCATTGGGCATTCGTCCAGTTCCGCCGACGGCTTTGGTATTGCACAGTTTGCTGCAACGCATTCGGAGCGCGTTAATATTCTGCTCGCCCACAGGCCCGGGTTTGTTGCACCAACGCAGGCTGCGCGGCGTGTTGCGACGCCCGATAATCTGATCCAGGGCCGGCTGTGGCTGCATATCATCACCGGTGGCGTCGACGCCGATCAGCGCCGGGATGGTGATTACACCCCCCATGATGAACGCTATCAGCGCACTGACGAGTACTTAGAAGTTATGCGCTTGGTATGGAATGCTACTGAGCCATTTGATTTTGACGGTGAGTATTATCGTGTCAGTCGAGCAAGCTCCGATGTGAAGGGGCATCAGCAACCTCATGTACCTTTGTGGTTTGGCGGTGTGTCTGATGCGGCAATACCAGTAGGTGCAAAGCATTGCGATACTTACGCATTATTCGGCGAGCCTCGGGCACAGGTGCAGCAGTTGATGGATCGGATTAATGCGGAAGCCGCAGCCTACCAGCGTAAGCCCACCTATAACCTGTCTTTTCGACCCATCATCGGTGCTACAGAACAGGAAGCTTGGCGCAAGGCTAAGGACATTTTAGCGGATGTTGAAGCTGCCGGTGGCGGCAACAGTTCGCGCCAGCCTGAAGCAGAAACTGCACGCAGGCTGATGAGTCTGATCGCGGGTGGCGAGGTGCAAGACGAACGCTTGTGGGTGCCTATCGCGGCAGCAGCGCAGGGCAGCGGTAACTCTACCGCCCTTGTAGGTACGGCAGAGCAGGTGGCTGAGGCCATTGCCAAATACTACGACATGGGTGTTCGTGGTGTTTTGATTCGCGGCTTTGACCCATTCAACGATGCCAGAGCATATGGCAATGAACTGATTCCTCAGATCAGAGAGAAAATTGCCGCGCGGGATGCTGCCGTGGCGGCTCAAGTCTAGGTCTACCTCTATCTCCACCTCTATCTCAGAACTCAGAGTCTCAGGAGAGGCCTTGCCTGAGCGCTAGTAGGCTCTGCCCTCCAATGGTCCTATTATCGTCCAGTCGACCAATGCCGCAGCTACGGCAAGCACGACACAGACGACAAGAATAACGCCTAAGAGACGCCATACATGGAATTTTTCCTCACCGTCCGGTGCCGGTGGTTGTTCGTCGGGTCACATGCTGTTCTCCTTTGTTGCGAGGGTGTGGCAGTTGGCTGTTTAGCCGTCCAAGAGGTTTGCCATCGCCGCTACAGTTGTCTTGCCTAAACCGGCATGTTCGGCGGCGTTCAATACAGAGGCCCAACTGTTTGGATCTATCTCAATGCCGTTGGCCTTGCGTTTCGCCACGCTCTCTTGCTCCGGATCACCCGGCAAGCGCACGCGATCAACGCCAGCAGCGGGGGTGCTGGCGTAAATGTAGTCAATCATTGCTCCCACCTCTTGGTCAAAGGATGCCAAGTCGCCGACAGCTTCTGGATCTATCAATATGGAAAGCATGTTGTTTAGGGTTGCGCCACGGCGCGGATGCTCTGGTTGCATGGTCAGCATGCCGCCAAGAGCACCGCCAAGTAACTCGCAAATAACCATCAGTCCATAACCCTTGTGGCCACCAAATGGTTGCATGGCACCGGTGGGGTTGGGCCCAAAGATAACACCGGGATCTGTAGTCTCTACACCATTTTCATCGACCAGAGATTGGCTTGGAACACTGCCGCCCTGCATATGAGCGACGCGCACCTTACCGGCAGCCACTGTAGTCGTCGCCATATCGAGTACCACATGATGGCCGTCTGGACGCGGTACAGCGCAGCAGTAGGGGTTGGTAATAAAGCGTCGGTCACGACCGCCGAAGGCTACCACCATGGGGTCATGTCCCACGACATTGACGTAGTGCATGGAGACCAACCCGTGGTCGGCGCAATATTCGGCGAAGGCGCCAATGCGGCCTAAGTGTGCTGCATTGCCAAGCGCAACGCAGCTGATGCCATATTGCTTTGCACGCTCGATGCCAATATCCATTGCTTCGAAGCCAACGATTCGTCCTAAGCCGGTGCCGGCATCAAGAGAAACGAGAGCGTTGCCGTCTTTGATGATTTCGGCGTGGTTGTGCGGATTCACCTGTTGATCCAGCATGCCCTTAACGTAGGAAGGGATCATGCCCACGCCATGTGAGTCGTGGCCTTTCAGGTTCGCCTCTACCAGATGTTCGGCAACGGCGACCGCCTGCTCCCTGGGTGCACCAGCCTTAGCCAGAATGGCACTGGCGACTTCGGTTAAAGAGGTGTGTTCTATTAGCATAAGGCCCCCATGAGTTGCATCTGCGCAGTAACGCTAGCCCGCCGTCTGTGCAGCACGACTGCCCAACGGGCAGTGCTGAAAGCAGGCGGTAGCGCTCAGTCAAAACGCAACAAAAATTCAGGAGAGGATGCTATCTGCAATTGCGCCAAAGCGCGACACACGGAATGTAGCGATAGCGGCGCGCCGAATAGAGGCTGCTGGACGCTGGCAAAGGATCGGTTAATGGCCGCCGCCGGCGCAAGGCTCTTTATCAGCATTCGCTAGGTCTAATTTGGCTGCCCTGTTGGTGTGCATTTGTCCATGCAGCCGGTGCAGCATGCTCGAAGCTGTGCGTTGAAAAAGACAGGGCAGCAAAGCATGTACGAAACATGCTCCCGCGGCGAGCAGTAACCGGGTGGCAAAACCGACGGCGGCGAGGAGGTGTTCAAGATAACCCTCGTTGACATCGGCTGGGTGGGAAAACAGCGCGTTGTAGAGAAATTTATGCATGCTTTGGCTTAATAACGAAGACGCAAAAATCATAGACGGCTGGGCGTTGAAATAAATCCCAAATATTGCAAAATAACCGTGTTTAGGTGCAAGGAATTCCCGTATTAGATTATTATTATGCAAAAATTTGACTCAAAAGACTTGGGCATTCTCAGAATACTGCAGCGAGATGCTTCCGTCTCGGTCGCCGACCTCGCAGAGCAGATCGATTTGTCGGTTAACGCCTGCTGGCGCCGTGTAAGGCGTCTGCAGGAAGAGGTCGTAGCCCAACAGGTCGCCATTTTAGAGCCAGAGCGATTTGGTTTTGGCTTGACAGCGTTTGTCTCGGTGCGCACGAACGAACATAACGAGGGGTGGCTGCAGACTTTTTATGAGGGTATTCGCAAGATCGATGAAGTAGTGGAGTTTTACCGCTTGAGCGGCCAGTACGACTACTTGTTGAAAATTCTTGCTAAGGATGTTGCCGATTATGACAGGGTTTACAAGCGCATTATCAAAATCGCGCCGCTCAGCGATGTGTCATCGTCTTTTGCCATGGAGCGAATCAAATCGACGACAGCGCTGCCGATTTGAGCTTAGACCAGTTGAGCTTTTGCCAAGGCCCACATGAGGTGCTCTGCTCAACTTTTGATCAGGCGTGGAGAGGTCAAAATGGCGCACCCGAGAGGATTCGAACCTCTAATCCCCGGTTTCGTAGACCGGTGCCTTATCCAATTTGGCCACGGGTGCTTGGCAGCGTCCACTGCGGGCCGCATTATCTGGAAGAACGCGGTAGTTCTCAAGGTGTTTCATCCCTCTTGCGGTAATCTAATGGCGCAAAGCCATCGCCAACCCCAGTCACTTCACGGTACTCTTGTTGAAGATTTAAAGGAAATTCCGTGATGACGCCTCTAGACCCCTTGTTACTTGCCGGACTGCAATTGATGCTGGCTGGCATGGGAACGGTATTCTTATTCCTTACCCTGCTGGTTTTTGCAGTGAAGTTAATGAGTTTTTTGGTCGTGCGATTTGCTCCGCAGGGTATTCCAGAAAATTTGGCCACTGCATCGCAAACCGGACAAGCAAACGCTGCACCTGCAGCTCATGTTGTCGCAATCGCGGCGGCCATCGATAAACATAGAAATCGACAAATATAAAAACCGCTAAAGAATTCCAGCGGCTGTTGTTCGCAACGGCACGGGACCGTAACGGACAATGACGAAACAGAGCACCCCCTTGCTCTGCGATGTCTACTAGGAGGAAGCATGAATCAAGCCCCCTTGGGTATTACCGACGTAGTGCTACGTGATGCACATCAAAGCTTGCTGGCTACGCGCATGCGTATTGAGGACATGCTGCCCATTGCAGCCAAGCTCGATAACGTTGGCTTTTGGTCTCTTGAGTCTTGGGGCGGAGCCACATTTGACGCCTGTATCCGGTACTTGGGGGAAGACCCATGGGAGCGCATACGACTGCTCAAGCAGGCGATGCCCAACACGCCCCAGCAGATGCTGCTGCGGGGCCAAAACATACTGGGTTATCGCCATTACGCGGATGATTTGGTTGAAAAATTTGTTGAACGAGCCGCCCTCAACGGTGTCGACGTCTTTCGTATCTTCGACGCCATGAACGACATGCGTACTCTGCAAACCGCGATAGCGGCCACTCGCGCTACGGGCAAACACGCCCAGGGGACCATTTCTTACACGGTCAGCCCGGTACATACGCTGCAACTGTGGTTGGATCTGGGCAAGCAGATCGAAGACATGGGTGCCGATAGTTTGTGCATTAAAGACATGGCGGGCTTGCTTAAACCCTACACTGCTTTCGAGTTAGTCAGTGGCTTGAAGCAAAGTCTGGACATACCAATCCATATGCAGTGCCATGCGACCACGGGGATGTCCACGACAACCTACTTGAAGGCCATTGAAGCCGGTATTGATAACGTTGATACGGCCATATCCTCAATGAGTATGACCTATGGTCATTCCGCGACAGAGTCGCTGGTTGCCATGCTTCAAGGCGAGCCGCGCGATACCGGATCGAACATGGAATTGCTGGAAGAAATCGCCGCTTACTTCCGCGCAGTGCGCAAAAAATACGCTCAATTCGAGGGTGGGCTGCGCGGCGTGGATTCCAGGATTTTGGTCGCGCAGGTGCCCGGGGGCATGCTGACCAACTTGGAAGGACAGTTGAAGGAGCAAAATGCCGGTGACCGCTTGGATGAAGTGCTCGCGGAAATTCCACAGGTACGCGAAGACCTCGGCATGATTCCACTGGTCACCCCAACCTCGCAGATTGTCGGGACTCAAGCGGTTATCAATGTGCTCAGCGGTGCCCGCTATGCTTCCATTACTCGTGAGTCGGCTGGCGTGCTGCGTGGCGAATACGGAGCAACACCAGCGCCGGTGGATGGCGAGTTACAACGGCGGGCATTGGCCGGTGACGAGTTGATTACCTCTCGTCCAGCCGATCATTTACCGCCCGAGTTAGACACCCAAACTGCAGCGTTAAAAGAGCTGGCACAGCAACAGGGGTTTACGCTGAATCCGGCTCAGGCGGGGGGCGAGATAGACGATGTGCTCACCTACGCACTTTTCCCGCAAGTTGGCGCTAAGTTTTTGGCTAACCGCGGCGATGCAAGTGCCTTTGAGGCTCCGCCCAGTGAGTTCCCCCAGGCGGCACCTGCGGCAAATCCACAACCGTCCAGCGCTGCGGCCCACTACACCGTGTCAGTGGATGGGCAGGCCTATCAAGTCGTGGTGGCAGAAGGCGATGTGGCGTTGACTGCCGCGTCAGTAACGCCGATTGCAGCCGCGCCACCGGTTGCCGCAGAGTCGGCTGCGGCCGCAACCGTCGACGCTGGGCTAGCTGGAACCATTCATCAGGTTCTCGTGGGTGTCGGTGACGCGGTGGCCGAAGGTCAGGTGGTTTGTATTCTCGAAGCCATGAAAATGGAAACCGAGGTGCGCGCCAGTGCTGCTGGCACGGTGTTGAGCGTTGAAGTAACCGTTGGCGATAGCGTCAGCGTGGGCCAAACCCTCATCAGCATGGCTTGAGCCATGAGCATAAAAGATGATCGATTAATGGAGCGCTGCATTGGAATTGATTGAGCAACTTTGGTTCGGCTCGGGCCTGGCACAAATCAGTTCTGGCCAGGCGGCGATGATCCTTGTCAGTCTGCTCTTGCTCTACTTGGCGGTGGCAAAAAAATTCGAGCCGCTGCTGTTGGTGACAATTGGATTCGGCGGCCTGCTGAGCAACATCCCCGGCGTAGAAATTGCTACTGGCGATGGCCTGCTGCACCTCATTTATCTCGTCGGCATTGAAACAGGGGCGTTTCCCTTGCTCATTTTCATGGGTGTTGGAGCGATGACAGACTTCGGCCCGGTATTGGCCAATCCCAAGACGTTCTTACTCGGGGCGGCCGCCCAATTTGGTATTTTCGCCACGCTGCTCGGCGCGCTTGGCATGAGCAGTATGGGGTGGATGGACTTCACTGTGCGAGAAGCCGCGGCTATTGGCATTATTGGCGGGGCCGACGGGCCGACGGCGATTTTTGTCGCGGGTAAGCTCGCGCCGGAATTGCTCGGGGCTATCGCTATTGCCGCCTATTCCTACATGGCATTGGTGCCGATTATTCAGCCGCCGATTATGCGTGCTCTGACGAACGAGCAGGAACGTCAGATCCAAATGCACCAATTGCGCGAGGTCAGCCAGCTAGAACGTATTGTTTTCCCACTGCTGCTGCTGCTGTTAGTGGCGTTTTTGCTGCCCTCCGCTGCGCCCTTGCTCGGCATGTTTTGCTTTGGAAATTTGATGCGAGAATGTGGCGTGGTCGAGCGTTTGGCAGATACTACCCGCAACTCGCTCATCAACATCGTGACAATCATGCTCGGTTTAGGCGTTGGCTCGAAGCTACAGGCGGATAGTTTCCTGACAAGCCAAACGCTAGGCATTTTGCTGCTGGGCATGCTGGCCTTTGCCATTGGTACCGCCAGCGGCGTACTGATGGCTAAGTTAATGAATCGTTTGTCTGCGGACCCGATAAACCCTCTGATCGGCGCAGCAGGCGTAAGCGCTGTGCCAATGGCCGCGCGAGTGGTCAATAAGGTAGGGCTGGAGGCGAATCCACAGAATTATCTGCTAATGCATGCCATGGGTCCGAATGTGGCCGGGGTGATTGGTTCAGCGGTAGCTGCTGGATTAATGATAATGCTGGTCGGGGGTTAACCAGAGCCTTGGGTTAGCGCTTTTTAGATGCGGCTGATAATATGCCGCCTCCTTCGAGAACGGGTTGTTATGAAGTCTTCAGGTTTGCTTTGTCTCTTTTTTAGTATTTTCGTGCCCTCATTGGCGAACGCCGATTATTGGATTTCTGTTGCCAGCTTCAAAAACAGGGACAGCGCCGAATTCGCACTTGTTAACGCGCAAAATCTCAGTGCTCAACAATTTGGCGTGCTCGGATCAGCCACCGACAAAGGCTATTTCTTCCGCGTGGTGGCCGGCCCTTATCGGACTGTCAATGCAGCCAAGGATGCACAAGTGGAACTTGCTCTGGCTGGCGTTAATCAGGGCTGGATTTTGACCACCGGTGGTGACGAGGACGCCGAATGGAATGGCTCCTCGCTAGATGGTCCTAACACGGGAAACGGGGGTAGCAGCCTGCCCTCGGCGGACAGTTTGGATGACTGGGATGCGGGTTTCGATTTTATTGACGACCTCGATTTAGACCCCAATGACCCATTAGTGCCCGGAGGCCAATCACCCACCCAAGAACCGTTGCCAGAGATTCAGGAAACTGCGCCATCGGGCTATCGGTTAAACAAGTTGCGGCGGGAGGCTAGAGCACCACCCTTGCTTCCGCCAAACCTCGTTTTCACCCTCAGTCAAACCCGGCCTAAAATCTCCCCCTCCAGCAGTACCTCCCCAGACCAAAACTCTAACGAAAATGTT
>JAACDW010000032.1 GCA_009936775.1 Pseudomonadota bacterium | reverse complement strand
ATGCCTGCGTTGGCAAAACCCTCGCGGCGCAAAAAACAGGAGTCGCAGACGCCGCAGGCAGCGCCCGTTGCATCCGCTTGATAGCAGGAAACCGTAATCGAATAGTCGACACCTAGCTGCGTACCCTGCTGCACGATCTGCGCCTTGGTGAGATCTATTAAAGGCGCATGCACAGTGAGTTGCTGTTCTTCTACTCCGGCTCGGGTGGCGAGATTGGCCATGTTTTCGTAGGCCCGAATAAATTCTGGGCGGCAGTCGGGGTAGCCGGAATAGTCTACGGCGTTGACGCCAACGAAGATGTCGCAGGCGCCGAGCACCTCACTCCACGCCAAGGCCAGCGATAAAAACACAGTATTACGCGCTGGCACGTAGGTAAGGGGAATGGCGTCTTCGCTGCTGTTGGCGTCTGGCACGTCGATGGACTCATCAGTCAGCGCCGAGCCACCAAACTGGCCTAGGTCGATGGATACGATACGGTGCTCTTGCACCTGAGCTTGGGCCGCAACTTGGCGCGCTGCCTCAAGCTCGGCACTGTGGCGTTGACCGTAATCAAAACTTACCGCATAGCAGGTATAGCCCGCGGCCTGAGCGATGGCCAGTACCGTGGCAGAGTCTAGGCCGCCCGAAACCAAGATGACCGCTTTCTTCATGGTGTCTTTGTCTTCCTTTAATCCATTCGCTTTTTAGGGATCGGCCTTCTATCGATTCGCCTTTTAAAGATCAGCCTCGTTTAGCGGCCGGGCACATCGCCCCAGAGCAATTTATGCATTTGCATTTGCATGCGTACCGGCAACCGGTCAGCGACAACCCAATCTGCTAGTTCACGCGGCGCAAGTTCGTGATGACTCGGCGAAAAAAGTACGTCTGCTACCCGGGTGTAAAGATCGTGCTCGTCGCAGCGCATTCGTGCCCAGTCGTAATCGCCTCGGCCACACAGTACGAACTTGATTTGATCCTGAGGCGTTAAGTACTGCAGGTTCTCCCACAGATTGCGGTGAGCCTCGTGAGACCCAGGTGTTTTCAGGTCCAGAACCTTGCTCACTGCCGGCGGCACATGCTCTACGCTTAGCGCTCCACTGGTTTCCAGCGATACCGAGTAGCCGCTATCGACCAAGCGCTGCATCAGTTCGATGGACTTGGGCTGAGCTAGGGGTTCCCCGCCAGTCACCGTTACATGGCTTACCGCATAGGCTTTCACCTGCGCCAAAATATCGTCCAAGGCAATTATCTCGCCGCCGGAAAAGGCGTACTCGCTGTCACAGTACTGGCAGCGCAGGGGGCATCCGGTGAGGCGCACAAACACCGTCGGCCGCCCAACAGTGTTAGCCTCGCCTTGCAGGGACAAAAAGATCTCGGTAATTCTTAACGCAGACATGAATCTAGGTCATCGGTTGCGGTTTTTTGCTTAGTCCACTTGGCTACTCGACTCACTCCATTTCGGCCAAATAGCGTTTGGCGAGTGAGCCAGCAGAGCTTTGCGGGTGCTCTGACTGCACCTGCTGAAGATAACGCCGCGCTTCGGCTTCATCGCCTAACTGAAAATACAGTACGCCTAGCTTATACAGCGCATCCGGTATTTTCTGATGATCGGGGTAAAGCCTAATTACTTGGATGAAATTTTGTCGTGCTGGCTCCACTTTGCCAGTGGCCAGATTTAACTCACCAAGCCAGTAAAAGGCATTGGGGGTGAACTGTCCGTTGGGGTAGTCAACTATAAGCTGCTCAAAGGCGAGGGTGGAACGATCAAATTCTTTGCCGCGCATCAACTCGATGGCTTGTGCGTAGGCTTCGCGCTCTGTTGCCGGTGGTTGAGCAGGCGCTTGCACTGGACGTCGAGCTGCCGGGCTTTGTACCGCAGTACGACTCCCATCGGGTGCCATCAGACCCTGACCCGATATCTGCCCAACATCGTTGGGCACGCCGTCTGTTAACGCTGGTGCTTGCGCGGGAATAGGTGTGGGACCGGGTGCAGGCCGATTCGGCGCCCACGCTGCGACGCGCCGGTCCAGATCAACGTATTGGGCGCGCTGATCTTGCTGCAATTTCTGGATGACATAGGCCTGCTCTTCCACAAGGCCGCGGAGTTCGCGCACCTGCTGCTGCAACAGCTGCATTTGATACAACAGTGGTTGATCAGAAGTACCAGTAGCAAGATTTTCTTGCCCCGCCCGGGACCAAAGATCTCCTTCTACCCCGATGCCTGTGTCGTTAGCGTCTCGTTCGCTAAAATCGGTGCCTCCGGAGTCCAGTTCCGCCGCAGCTCGAAACAGCGAATCCTCAACCGGTACAGCAGCGGATGCCTGCCAGCTAAATAACAGCAGTGCGAGCGCGGCACTGCCTCGGGCAATGCAGCGCCGCCATCTTAGACCGATGCGAAGTCTGATTGTCGACATCGAGCTATGCCAGATAGTGTTAGCGATATGAGACCACTGCACGTCTATTTTGCGCCCAAGCTCTGGCGTTGTTGGCCGGATTCACCAGCTCTTCCTCGCCGTAACTGATGTCTTCGATTTGTCTGCGGCTGACGCCGTTGGCAATCAGTATTGCGCTTATGGCTTGTGCCCGTCGCTCGCCTAGCGCGAGGTTATATTCACGCGTACCGCGTTGGTCGCAGTGGCCGGCCACAACCACTTTGCGGTTTGGGTTGGCACGCAAAATTTCCGCATGCACATTGAGGGCAGCAAAGTCTGCTGGGCTGACAATAGATTGGTCAAAGCCAAAGTAAAACGTGCGCGAAACCGGGCTGCCTGAAGCATCCACGGGGGTGGTGTTGTCTGCGGCAAAACCGGGGCCCGCCGGTTCCACAACTTCGGCCACCTCGGCCACTTCAACGACTTCGGTAGCCGGCTGCTGTTCAACAACTGGTTCAGTAGCGGTGCTCGAACACCCTGCAATTACTACTGCTGCCAGCATAACGATCAATAGATGCTTTATTTTTTCTTGGATTTGCATCCCAGTCTCCTCGAATTATGTAACTAAAATATATCGTCAACTATGCGATTCTAACCAAATTATACCTCCCTGCGGCGGCGGCTTTGCGCAAAAAAAGTGAAATTGTTCTGCGTTTTATTCGATGTTCGTTCAGCCCGGGCTTGGCACGACATCTGGCAAAAATGGTGACCAAGCCGGTTCGCGCACATCGCCGGCAGAAGAGGGCAACCGATATTTCACCCGTCCATCTACTGAAACTACCGCGAGAATGCCGCGGCTTTGATCTTGGGTGGCGTAAATCAGCATCGCCCCATTGGGTGCGAGCGACGGGCTTTCATCCAACTGGGATTCGGTAAGAACGAGCAGTCGGTCCTCTAGCAAATCTAGCCAAGCGATATGAAAGACGCCATTACGTCGATGCACAAAGACCAAGTGGCGGCCGTCCGGCAATAAGCGTGCCCGGGCATTGTAGTCGCCGACAAAGGTCAGCCGTTCCAGAAAATTAGTGGCCAGTTCCAGCTGATAAATTCGCGGTCGCCCGCCCCTGTCCGAGGTAAAGATCAGGTACTTGCCGTCTGGTGACCAAGAAGGCTCGGTATCAATGGCGGGATTACGAGTAATCCGACGCAGCTTGCGGCTCGCCAGATCCATAACAAAAATTTCGGGGTCGCCACTGCGCGACAGCACCATGGCCAGCTGCTGACCGTCTGGTGAAAATACCGGAGAGCCATTAATGCCACGGAAACTTGTCAAAAGTTCCCGTCTGCTGCCATCTACATCTTGCAGCACGATACTCGGCCTACCGGTCTCAAAGGACACATAGGCCACGCGCTGGCCGTCTGGCGACCAGCTTGCCGAAAGAATGGGTTCGCTGGAACTGTATAGAGTTCGTGCCCGTTCGCCATCGACATCGGCTACCTGTAGTTCGTAGCGAGGGTTTTCAGTACCGATACCCTGCGCCAGCACATAAAGAATTTTTGTGCTGAACGCGCCGCGCACGCCGGTAATTTCGGCATAGATCAAGTCAGCAATTTTATGCCCAACATCGCGCCACTGCTCTGGTGCGACAAGGAAGTTATAACTGTGCAAACTGCTTTGAGTGGCCACATCGAATAGCTGGTAGGTCACCTCGATTTGTCCTAGCCGGTTGCTGCGCGCCTGACCAATGACCAAGTAAGCGGTTTGGAGAATGCGCCAATCGCGGAAAAATACGTCTTCCTCGGCGCTCGGATAAGTCAACATATTTTCCGAGGCAACCGGATCAAATTGCCCGCTGCGGGCCAAATCAAAGCGAATCAACTTGGCAAGATTATCGTTAACCGACAGATCTTCGCTGCTCGCGAAAGGCACCACGGCAATGCGAATGGGATCATCTACCCCTTGGTCGATAATAATGGTGTCCAGATCGGCCCAACTCGCACAAGCAAGCAGGCAAACGTAAAGCGCCAGGGTGAGCTGGCGCAGCGCTATCGTGCAATTTCTACGGGTGATCGTTTTAGACATGGGCACCA
Organism: Pseudomonadota bacterium; assembly: GCA_009936775.1. GTDB lineage: Bacteria > Pseudomonadota > Gammaproteobacteria > Pseudomonadales > Azotimanducaceae > UBA4421. The sequence continues at coordinate 490 of JAACDW010000032.1, read as the reverse complement.
TCGAATTTTTGGGGGAAGTTTCAGGCCGTTGCACTGGCCCTACCGTAACAGATCCTCCGGGCGAAAAAGAAAATAGAAACGGCGAAAGTTCTGTTCGAACAGCGTGTTATCGGTAGGTACTGTGAATCGTCTGGCTCGGCGTATGGCCTGCTCTGCTGAACGATCAAACGCGGCGTTGCCGGAACTGTCTAGCAAGGCCACCGATAGGACTTCACCGGTAGGAATTAACTCGACGACGAAGCGCGCCTGCATACCATTGCGGCCGCTGGGTGGCCGACTCCAGTTCTTACGCACAAGGTCATAAATACCTGCCTGATAACTGCCTATCTGTTGCTGACTGCGATCTTCTTGCATCTGTTGTGCTTCTGCGTCCAACGAGCGCTGCAGCGAATCGTCTGCCAACTCGCCAAGGGCGGCTAAACGCTCGCGACGGCGCTGGGCTTCGGCCTCTTTGCGCTGTCGCGCGGCTGCCGCTTGCGCCACTTCAGCT
>JAACDW010000197.1 GCA_009936775.1 Pseudomonadota bacterium | reverse complement strand
CGACACGCATCCGCTATGCCTATCACCATCAACCAGATGATTACTGGCACGAGCGGATCAAAGAGTCGGTGGCGAGGGCGAATCGAATACTAACCTCGCGCGCCTTTGCGCAAGCCTGTCAACGTATGACGATGAACAAAACCAACGGCAAATCAGCCCAAGAAGTGTGCAGGGAGATGGCGTGCGCGGGCATCCAGTCACTAAACCTCGGCTTCTTTCACGACCCCAACAGCCGGTATATCGCCAGAAAGGCCGGTGCCGACATCGTGCAATTCAACACGGCCAAACCGAATGCCCAGGCTGCAGATGCCGGTAACGTCGCCCACGAATTCACCCATGTCTTGGGCTACAAGCACTTTACTAACCGCGCCGAGTTCGGCCAGCGCTCGGTACCGTACCGTGTTGGCGGTCTGGTTCGGCAACTCGACACGAAGCTGCAGACTGCGGCATTGCCACAGCAGCTTTCATACTAAGAACTCGGCGAACAAAACATGTCAAAAACCATACAAGCCACGGGCCAGTGCCTGTGCGGTAGCGTTAAATTCTCAGCAAGCGCGGTTAGCGAAAGCATCGGTGCTTGCCACTGCACAAGCTGCCAACGCTGGGGAGGTGCGGCGCTTTTGGCCGTGGACTGCGGCCAACAAGTGGCCTTCGACGACGAATCGCAGATCAGCATTTTCGATTCCTCTGCCTGGGCAGTGCGGGGGTTCTGCGCAAAGTGCGGTAGCCATCTTTATTACCGGCTACGCGGCGATGGCAAATACATCATGCCGGTAGGGCTGTTTGATACCGACGGCGACAACGGCCAAAACAGCTTTGTCTTTGACCACCAAATTTTGATCGACGCCAAGCCAGGTTATTATACCTTTGCCGATAAAACCCATAACCTGACCGGGGCCGAAGTGTTTGCCCAAGTCGAATCGGACGATCTCTAGCTCCGGCTTTTACGCTGACCGGGGCAGCCGTTTGTTTAAGCTGTTTGCTGGGCTGGCGCCAAGCTTTGCTTGCCCAAGATGGCGTCGGAAATTTTTTCCGCCATCATAATGGTCGGCGCGTTGGTATTGCCCGCAATCAGCGTCGGCATAAGCGATGCATCGACCACTCGAAGTCCCTGCAAGCCATGGACTTGGCCGATTTCATTGGTCACAGCCATTTCGTCTTGGCCCATTTTACATGTGCCCACTGGATGATAGAGGGTCTCACCCGTTGCGCGAATCCAGGCGTCCAGTTCGTCGTCGTTATCCAGATCAATGTCACTTGGTGGCTTAAGTTGATCGCCACGATAGTCATCAAATGCTGCTTGCATGAATACGCGGCGGGTTGCGCGAAAGCCGTTTCTGGTGTCTATGAGATCTTGTTCAACGGAAAAATAGTTCGGATGCAACGCTGGTGCGCTATCGACTGCAGCGTCACGCAACCCCACATAGCCGCGGCTTTGCGGCCTACAGGCGTAAACAATGCTGGAAAAACCATGGCCGGCGGTGACTCCAGCGCGCCCGTGGACATCTTGCAAAGCCGCACTGACATAGTGAATCTGCATATCCGGTAGCTCTTTGCTCGGCTGCGACTTGATGAATGCCCCACCCGCAGTTGGCGGAAAGGCCGCATCGCCGCTACCGGTAACTAGAAATCGAATGCCCGCCCAAAGCGTACGCAAGGGCGTAGCCGAACGCGCCAGCGTCACCGGCTCGGTGCAGGCGAACTGACTGACCACACCAATATGATCTTGCAAGTTTTGACCCACTCCCGCCAGCTCATGCACGACTTCTAAGCCGTGGGGCACAATCTGCTCGCTGGGGCCGACACCACTGCGCAGTAAAATTTGCGGCGAATTGAGGGCGCCTGCGGACAACAAAATTTCTTTGCGCGCGGTAATGGTCATGCGCTCGCCCTTCACGATGGCATCAATGGACACCGCACGTCGCTGTTCGAACTGTACGCGGTCTACGCTGGCATGGGAGAGGATGGTCAGATTGGGTCTGCTCTTAACTGGGTGTAAGTAGGCACGGGCGGAACTGCAGCGCCTTGAGCCTTTCATGGTGTGCTCGTAGCGCGAGAAGCCTTCTTGTTGGCGACCATTAAAATCGTCGGTTAAGGGGAATCCAGCCTGCTCTCCGGCTTGGACAAAGCGATCGAGTAACATGTCGTCCGTGCGGTCCGATTTTTTTACCGACAATGGTCCATCAAAACCGTGGTAATCGGTGTCGCCTTTACCCTCAAAAGATTCTGCACGCTTGAAGTACGGAAGCACCTCAGCGTAAGACCAGCCTACATTACCGGCCTGTGACCATTGATCGTAATCGGCAGCATGTCCGCGTATGTAGACCATGGCATTGATGGATGACGAGCCGCCCCAGCCTCGTCCTCTGGGCCAGTACATGCGACGCCCACCTACCTGACTCACTGGTTCAGTCTCATAGCCATAATTTGCGGCGTTGGCTTGGGGCACCAGTTGGGCGTAGCCCGCTGGCATGTGGATGAACAAATTCTTATCTTCACCACCGGCCTCAAGCAGCGCCACACGATTCGATGGATCCGCGCTCAGCCTGTTAGCGAGCACACATCCAGCGCTTCCGGCACCAACAATAAGATAGTCAAATTCCAACATCGCACGCCCTCGATTAACAAGTTTCGCATGCCAATCACTATACCGCGCCGGTACTTTCTGTAGGCAATAAAAAAACCCGGCTATAAGCCGGGTTTTCTTGGCATAAGAGCGCGGAAGCCGCTCTTACTTACACCACACGATTAGAACATCGTGTAACGAACGCCTACCTGTAGCACTCGACCCAATGGGTTGTGCGTATAAGCATCGTATGCCAGCTCATTTGGCGTAAGTGGCGGATCTTCGTCGGTCAGATTCAAGGCTGAAACCGTGATCTTCAGGTTCTCGTCCATCAGCGTCACGCTGTAGTGGGCATCGAAGGACAGCATGTCGTCCAGCGCGGTAACACCCTCGCGGCCATACATAGAGGAAGTAGGCGTTACTTCCATTCCATCAATGTATCGCGCATAAAGTCTGACGTTATGAACCTCGTTTGACCATCCGGCCCATGCATTGATCTTGTACTCGGGCATAGATCGAACCTCAATCGGCAGCGCTGAAGACCGCACGTTGTAGAGGCCTACCGCGTCGTACGCGTTGCCGGTCTGAGAGCCATCAGCAGCCAGCTCACCGAACACATCAAATGACATGATGTAGTTAGCATTGGCACCGAAAGAAAGCAGGCCGCTGTCGATTGGCAGGGTGTAGTCCACTTCGATATCGACACCGTCGGTCTCAATGTCATCGCCATTAATCAGCTCAGCGATGATCTTGTTAACCTGACCTGCATCGTTGGTCACTAGATCGGCACATCCACAGGTGGCTGCTTCACGCCCAAACGGACCAGACAGCGCCATGTTGTAGTAGTCGACGGTCAGAGTAAGGTTGTCAATCGGCGTGATAATCGCACCGATGTTGAAGTTATCTGACTCTTCAGGATCTAGCCCGGTCGGAACCGGAGTCTCAATGCTCAAGTACTCACCCAGTGGTGCATAAAGCTCAAGATTGATCGTCGGCTGACTAGGAATGGATCCAGTTCGGAATACCTGCTCATAAGACGCTCGCAGGCTAATGTAGTCGTTGAGGTCAAAGCGACCAGCAAGCTTTGGCTTGGTAACCGCGTCGCGCTCATAGTCTTCGTGACGAATACCGACTTCAACATCAAGCGAGTCTGTCAATTGGAATGCCATCTCGCCGAATACAGCCCAGTTCTTCAATTCTAGGAAGTTCTGACGAGACACACCCAAGAAGTGGAACGGAGAGGGCTGAGCACCATCTACACGGTTATCGCCGGTTGGGTTGTAGTCAGACTCGTAAATTCGATACTGACCGCCGAAAGCGAATGCTGGAGCACCAAAGCCAACCTCAAAAGGAAGCTCGCCGCTCAAAACACCGTCTACGACCATCAAACGGTTTTCCGTGATGCCTGAAGACAAGCCCGTGAACCAATCGCGTAGTGACTGGTCGTTAGCCAGTGCGCTACCCGGCGCTGCGGTGATAGAGCTGCCTACAGGGTTAAACCATGAGCAACCTTGGGTGGCATCGCCACGAAGAGCATCGTTCGCTGCGTCTGTCGCAACTTCGCTAGCGCGTGGGCAGTTAGGGCCGCCAACACCGTTTACCGCTTGGTCGAACCTTGCGGTCAGCACGTCGGTTCCTCGAACATCAGAGGTAGCCTCGGAATATGCCACCGATACGTCGAAATCCAAACCGCCAGTGTATTCAAATGGCAGCATGCCTCTGGCACCACCGACTACGCGGAAGGAAGTGTGCTCACGAGGGAAGGACACTGCAGGTCCTTGGCCAGCTAAAGAGCGTCCCCACCATAGCGCACCGCCAGCGGCTTCGTATGCGGCCTGCTGCTCAGCAGTCATGCCAGTAGCCATCAGGTCTGCGAAACCAGGGTTATCGAGAGGTACGAACGTGAAGTAGTTAGCGCCAGGGTTAGTGGGCGGATAGCTTGGCGAACCCTCATAGAGCGTCTTCAGCCGGGCGAATAAAATCTCACCATACAACTCAAGGTTATCGTTAACTGCAAATTTCATTTGGCTGTATAGCTTTTTACGATCTTGCGGGTCGATGATGTTGGCGAAAGGCACGTAGGTGTAGCCACACTGGCTCCAAGTATTGATTCTGCCTTCAATCGCCGTACCACCGTTGCCAAAGTCGTAACCACATGCAGGGTCAACTACTTGGTAGTCGGTGTTGTAATCTGCAGGAGTAAAGGTGCCAGGGTTACCAAAGCTGGATTTACCGATGCTCCAGCCATCGAATTTGTAATCCACCAATCCCTTGTCGAACACGTTCAGTCTGTCGCGATTCTCATACTCGAAAGACGTAACCCAGTTCAGTCGATCAGAAGCAACACCGAAGATCATACCCAGGCTCTGGTCGCCACCTTCACTGGCATCATATTCGCCGTGGTTGTAGCTGATTTCCAAACCTTCGAATTCGTCTCTGGTAATGAAGTTCCAAACGCCCGCCATGGCATCGGTACCGTAGTTAACCGAACCACCGTTTTTCAGCAGTTCGATTCGCTGCATGGCAACCGTTGGGAAAGCACCGATGTCTACAACGTATTGATTACCCTTACCGACAGTTGCGCCAGTTACCACCATGCGCTTGCCGTTCATCAACACCAAGGAACGTTCGGCACCTAGGCCGCGGATGTTAATGTTCTTCAAGCCTGTTGCGGTACCGGAACCTGAATACTGCTCTTGTTGGTTGAGCGTTCCCGACATTGCGGGGTTGTTACGGATGATCTCAACCATTTGCGGGCTGCCCTGCTCTTCCCATTCGGAGCGATCAAAAAGATCCACAGGGTTTGGTTGTTCTTGAACGGAGCGCTTAATGTACGAACCGGTCACTACAACCTCTTCGACAATTTCGTCCGCGCTGAAAGCGAGTCTCGGCGCTAGCGCTAGGGTTAACATCAGCGCGATGGCCAACACCCCAACTAAGCTACTTAAGAATACAGAATAGCCCGACCGAGCCATTCCTGCGATGGTCATATGCATAACCCCTCCCGAGTTAATGATTTGAAAGTAAACAGATGTTACAGAATGCATCTTCCGCAACACTCCTGAAACAATATCATTCTGAGTCAAAGGTGCAACGACTATGTACACCTAAAATTGACTATTGGAATTGGGCATTTTTCGCCACAAAACCAGTCGATGAACAATTGATTGGTAGTTGAAGAAGCGAGATCGTCTAAAGAAGGAGGGTTTCGAGAAACTCTGTGGCTTAGCTACCATTTGTTCATATGGCAAACTCAGCCTTGAATGCACCAAAATTTCAGACCCTTATCTAGCCAATAGACGATCCATCAAGCACAAGTTTGTTGGGTTGCACCAAAATCACAGACCGGTCCCCGGCATAGGCGCCCAGTACCAGACACTCACTCATAAACGAGGCTATCTGTTTCGGAGGAAAATTAACCACCGCGAGGAGCTGCTGCCCTACGAGTTCATCAGGTTGATAGTGGTCGGTAATCTGTGCGCTGGTTTTCAACACACCAACGTCGGGGCCAAAGTCCAGCCAGAGTTTTAACGCTGGCCGCCGTGCTTCGGCAAAGGTTTCTGCCCGCTGCACGGTGCCAACTCTAATATCGAGCTTGCCAAAGTCTTCCCAGCTAATCTCGGATTTACGCCGCATTACTAGCCCTCAAATGTGCCGCCTGTCCCGAAACCCTGCTCGGTTTAGGCGCGATGCAAAACAACCGGCTGCCACTGACCGTCAAACTCCTCGGTCGATTGCCAGACTCGCCGCCCTTGAGAAGCGCCTAAGGTCATCCGGCATGCCATGCTTGGCTCATTGTTTGGAGAGAAGTTAAGACTCTCAAGTTGGCACTGCGTCACATCTAACAGTGAAAAACCAGCGAACTGACCCTTGAGCGTTCCTGCGTTGATGACCTGAGTCCTAGGAAAATCGATTACCGTGCGAAAGTGCATATGACCATTGATGATGAATCTCGGCGGATCCGGCTCTGCCAGCAATTCATCCAGCGCTGTCGAACATCGACTCGATGCGTTTTCTGACCCAGGCCAAATTTTCGCCAAATCGTCGTCTAGCATGCCATGGCAGAGAATCAGCGCTCCCCCTATGGTGGATAGCGTGCGGGTTTTCGGTAACCGTTGGATATAGGCAACGGTCTCCGCCGTCGCCTCATGACGCAAATGAGCACCATCAACATGACGGACCTTGTCTTGCAGGAACCAGCGATCGTGATTTCCCGCAACGCTCAACACCTGCGCTTGCCGTAACAGCTCGCAGCAGCGATCTAGGTCGCCACGGCCATCGGCAATATCGCCAGTACAGATGATCGCATCCACCCCAACTCCGTGCAGATAGTCGAGTGCAATCTCAAGCCGCTCGTGCTCTGCGTGAAGGTCGCCAATAATACCAATGCGTTGCATAACCAAACCTTAAAGCGTGGCCATACGCTACTGCTGCTCTGGTGAAGTGGCTGTGAAGCTAGCGTCTAGTCTTGTGCGACAAACCCTTTCCAACTGTTCATATAGTCGATGAACACCGGACTGAGTCCCTCCGCTTGCAGGTGCTCGCGGCTCACCGGAGTTGGCACCGGCTCAAAAGCTGGATCTTCGATTACCTTGAGAGGCAAATCGTGATGCAAGATGGCCGCACGCCCAATGGTTACGAAGTCTACATCGGCTGCCATAACAGACGCGCACTCCTGGGCCGTACGGATTTTTCCAGCAACCGTCAGTTTGACATCTCGCAACTCCAGTTGCGCGAAATGTGCTAGCAAGGTCTGATGCTGGTAATCCTCCTCAACCGGCAGTTTAAAGCTGTCCCACAGGGAAATATCGAGAAAGTCCGTCAGGTCCTGATCGATCAATAACTGGCAGGTGTCTAAGGCCTCTTGCAGCTGCATGCCGAAACGCTCCGGTGAAAGACGCACGCCGAGAAGAAAATCGGCGCCGCATTGAGCTCGTATTCCAGCCGCTATTTCGACCAACAGCCGCTGCCGATTTGCCAAAGATCCGCCGTATTCGTCTTCACGCTGATTGGTTTCGCTACTCAGAAACTGACAGACCACATAGCCGTGAGCACCATGAATCTCTACACCATCGTACCCAGCCTTTTGGGAGCGCACTGCACTGGCAATAAAGTCGTCGCGCAATTGTCGCACCTCTTCTAACGTCATGGCGCGTGCACCGGTTGCCGCATCAGCCGAAGCGCAGACTGGCGCTTCACCAATCAACTCTGCGGGCGCTCGCATGCCCGCATGATGTAGCTGCAACACGGCGATGCTGTCTTGGGCCTTTATTGCCTGTGCCAGGCGTTCATGGCCGGCCACGTGTTGCTCACCGAATATACCCAGTTGACCGGGAAAACCCTGCCCTACTGCCTGCACATGGGCTGCACAGGTCATGGTTAGGCCGAATTGCCCCTTGGCGCGCATGGTCAGCCAGTGAAATTCTTCCTCAGACAGGCGTCCATCAACATGACTTTGTGAGTTAGTTAACGGTGCGAGCATAAAACGGTTTTTCATGCTGTGGCCGGATTTAAACTGTAGCGGTTGATCGAGTGAGTTGTGCTCAGAAGGCTGGTCGCTTTGGCTCATATCAATGTCCTTGTTTGGTTGCACGTCGTGCTGCAGCCGCATAGTACAAAAACAACTGTGACAAAACCTCATTCCTTCACACCCAGTTCATCTGCAGCGAGGGACCCTTATAAACGTCGGTGATTTTGTGGCGGGTACGAGAGCACTTCAGACCGTAGCGAACGACAACTGCGGGCGTATCGGCCGCCAAATAACGCAGCGAACAAGGACTGCTGATGATGAAAAATCTCAAAAGACTGCGGCCCCGAGCACCTGAAATAGAGGCAATCACACCCATGAAAGGCGACGCTATGGCCCAAGCCCGAGGCACTTCTGAGCAGCCGTCCGCGCCGCCGACTGACCGCCGCTCACGCGTGTTGGGCATTGGCCAAATTGTCTTGGTACTTGCGCTGATGGTCGCCGCTATTTACTTCTCCCGCGCGCCTGCTACGCCGGTCATCAGCGGCGGTATGAACGCAGCACCAAGCGGTGATGCTGCGCCAGCACAGAATGCCGCCGTCATTACCCCTATCGCGTCGGTGAACCAAGTCATCGTAGAAGGCAATGGCGCGGTGGGTGTCGCAAGCTATATAGATCTTGTCCCCCAAATCACCGGGCGCATCGCCCAGTTGGCACCTGCCATGCAAGTTGGTGGAGCCTTCACTGCTGGACAGGTGCTACTGGTGTTGGAGCAGGAAGAATTTTTGCTTTTGCTGCGACAAGCGTTAGCCGATGTGGAAGTGCAGCGCGCCAACCTAGAACTGCAGCAGGCCAAAAGCGATGCTGCTGTCAGTAACTATGGGCTGATAAATCCGGGCAGAGAAGTACCAAGCCTTGTTGCGCTGCGGCCGCAAATTGCTCAAGCCAGAGCGCAGCTACAGGCCGCCCAGTCCCGTGCAGACATCGCCCGGCTGAACTTAAAGCGTACTGAGTTCTCACTACCCTTCGACGGCATGATTACCCAATCCAGCGCGCAGGTTGGTCAACTGGTAAGTAGTGGCAAAACCTTCGGCCAAGCCTATGCACTGGGCAGCGTGGAACTCACAGTACCAATCGCGCAGACTGACTTAGCGCAGCTTGCACCAGCAGCAGATCGTCGGGTACAGGTCGTCACGGGCAGCAACCGTATCGACGCCAGCATCGACCGAGTCAGTGCTGAGCTCGATTCGCGCAGCCGCTTTGCCCGGGTCTTTGTCTCCCTGCCCCAGTCTGCGGAGCAACCACAAGGCAGCCTCAAGCCCGGCATGTTCGCCGACGTAGTGATTCTAGGCCCAAGGCACGACAACAGCTTGCTGTTGCCGGAGGCTGCAATGCAGGCCAATGGCAGCATCTGGTTCGTGCGCGGTGGGCAACTTCAACAACAAAAGCCCACGGTGCTTGGCAGCAACCTTGACGGCATAGTTGTACAAGGCTTCGATATTGGCGAGGGCATAGTGGTTGGCAACGTGCCCGGTGCTGTGACTGGTATGGCGATAACACCAATCCCATACCTGCAAAACGGCAGCTAACGCCGATGAACGGTAGCAACCAAGCATCAGAGTTTGACCCTACAGACGAGTCAAATACTAAAACAAATCGTGCTGACGGCTTCGGCATTGTTGCTTATTTCGCTAACAACTCAGTGGCTGCCAATCTGATTATGGGACTGCTGCTGCTCGGTGGTTTGATCTCAGGCATCGGCCTTAACGCCCAGGTGTTCCCCACTCTCAACCCCGGCATCATAACGGTTGTGGTTCCCTACCCTGGCGCAACACCCAGTGAGGTCGAGGAGTCCATTACTCGCCGCGTAGAAGAAGCGGTCATTGGCATCGAAGGCGTTGAAGAAGTGCGCTCCTCTGCCGCAGAAAATGTTGGCACGATCACTATTGAGCTGAAGGACTACGTCGACGACAAAGAGGTAAAAGACGATGTAGAGGCTGCAGTTGAGCGTATCGCGGACTTTCCGCCGGCAAACGCCGAGCAGCCAGAGGTGGAGCGGGCGCAAACCGTCAGCGACGTTATGACCCTTGTCGTCACTTCCCAGCGTGACGAAATGAGCCTCCGTGTGGCCGCCGAATCGCTGGTGGAAGATTTACTGACCTTGCCTAATGTCACCTTGGTGTCGCTCATGGGGGCAAGGGACCTCGAAATTTCCGTGGAGGTTAGCGAACAGACCCTGCGTCGATACGACCTCTCCATCGACCAAGTGGCGAGCGCGATTCGTCAGTCATCGATCAATGTATCCGCTGGCGAGCTGCGTACAGACGCTGGCGACCTATTACTGCGCACCAACCAGAAACGCATGTTTGGCGTGGAGTTTGAGGACATCGTGCTGCGCGCAGAACCCGACGGCAGTATTTTGCGGCTAGGTGATGTCGCCAACATTCGTGACGGTTTCGTTGACGAAGACGTGATTCAGGCCTTTAACGGTCAACAAAGCCTGCTGGTGAAAATTCAGAAGTCCGAAACCGAAGACGCGCTGGCGATCGCCGCCCAACTGAAAGATTTCCTCAGCAGCTATCAGGCAACTGAGGGCATGGCCGTCGATATCTGGGACGATCAGACCGACATCCTAGAGCAGCGTCTGAGCCTGCTGGTGCGCAATGGTTTGCTCGGATTCGCCTTGGTTTTCTTATTCCTAGTCATCATGCTCGACCTACGCTTGGCCACTTGGGTTGCCATGGGCGTGCCTATTTCCTTCCTCGGCGCGTTTTTATTCTTCGCCCCGTTTGGCGTCAACATCAACATGATCTCTTTGTTCGGGTTGATTATCGTACTTGGCATCGTCGTGGACGACGCCGTTGTCGTGGGCGAGAACATTATTACTGAGCAAGAAAAACACGGCCTCAACGCGGCGGCAACGCTGCGAGGCGTGCGCGGCGTCTTTAGCCCTGTCACCATTGGCGTGCTGACCACTATGGCTGCCTTTGCGCCTCTGCTCTTTGTGACTGGCACCTTTGGCCAAATTCTGGGTTCTGTGCCCATCGTCGTCATACTAGTGCTAACGATTTCACTCCTTGAGGTATTTTTTATTCTACCGGCCCACCTTGCCCATGGACGCGCTTGGAGTGTGGGGCCGCTCAAGACCTTTCAAGATGCCGTAAGCCGCAAAGTCATGGCATTTCGCGATCAGGTCTTTTTGCCTCGGGTTGCTCGCGCGGTGGAGCGCCGCTATTTTTCCCTACTCTGCGGCATCTGCATGTTGGTTATTGCTGGCGCCTTGGTTTCCAGTGGTGCGGTGCGCTTTATCTTTTTCCCAGATTTGGATTCCAACTCAATACGCGCCAACCTGAATTTTCCCGTTGGCACCCCTTTCCAAACCACCGAAACAGCTGCCAACCGTATTATCGCTGCGGCCTATGAGGTCAACGACAAAAATAATGGTACTGCCTTCAAATCCATCAGCGCTACCATTGGCGGTGCAAGCCGCTCCGGTGGCGGCCCAGGCGGAGGCAGCGCAATGACAACGGCCAGTCACTTGTCCTCAATCGCCATAACCTTGCAAGATGAACCACTGCGCACGCTTTCCGCGGGCGAGTTGGAACGACAATGGCGTCAAGCCACCGGGGATATTGCTGGCGTCGAGAGCTTGTCGTTCCGTTCTGGCTTCTTTTCTGGCGGCGCAGCGGTGGAGTTTCGGCTGGCGCACCAGGACGACGACGTGCTTTATGCAGCGGTAGATGACCTGAAACGCGGTTATGCTGGGATTACTGGCTTTTACGACGTTCAGGACACTTTCAATTTGGGCAAACGTCAGTTTGACGTAGAGCTCACACCAGCCGGAGAAGCAGCCGGGTTGCTGCCGGGGGATATTGCTCGACAGCTGCGCAACAATTTTTTCGGTCAGGAAGTGCAGCGCATCCAACGTGGCCGCAATGAACTGAAAGTCATGGTGCGCTACCCCGAGTACCAGCGCCAAAGCACGCAAAATTTAGAGCGGGTGCGAATCCGCCTGCAGGACGGCACCCAGACTCCACTATCGACTGTGGCATAACTCAAAGAATCGCGCAGCTTTTCAACCATCGAACGAGTCGACGGCCTGCGCATTGTCAGCGTCACTAGTGAGGTGGACAAAGAACTGATTACCCCAACCCAGGCCAATAATCAGGTGCTGAAAAATGTGGTACCAGACCTGCTGGCGCGCTATCCCGGATTACAGGCCAACCAAGCCGGACAAGGCCGCGACGAATCAGAAGATATGGCATCCCTTGGCCGTATGATGGCCGTTGCCATGCTCACAATTTTTGTCTTGCTGGCCTCCCAAACCCGCAGCTACATCCAGCCCTTGGTAGTGCTAGCAGGTGTGCCTTTCGGGGCTGCAGGGGCGGTTATTGACCATTTCTTACTGGGCTATAACATTTCGTTTATTTCGATTTTCGGCATGGTGGCCCTAAGCGGCGTGGTGGTGAACGACTCTCTGGTGCTAGTAGATCAATACAACCGCAATCGCAGCGCAGGCAAGTCGGTTCATGACGCCATCGTAGAAGCCTCCCAACGACGCTTCCGCGCCATCTTCCTGACCACGGCGACTACTGCCCTAGGCCTTACCCCCATGCTGTTCGAAACCAGCACGCAGGCCCAGTCTCTTATTCCCATGGCCGTAAGCTTGGCCACGGGCATTGTGTTTGCCAGCGTGATTATTCTGTTTTTGATCCCTGCACTGGTAGTCATCATGGAAGACTTTAAACGCGTTGTTAGCCCTGCAGCACAGCCCGGACTACAAGCCGGATAAGGCCAGCTTTGCTACCATTGCGCCATGAAATACGCCCTAGCCGTGCATGGCGCCCCATATTCCAGCAATGCTGCTGAACACGCTCTCAGTTTCATTGAGGCACTGCAAGCGTGCGGGCATGACATTGAGCGTGTCTTCTTCTTTCATGAAGGCGTCTACCAAGGCCTAAACGGTCAGGTGACACCACAGAGCCTGCATGACAACGCCCTGCAGGCACGCTGGGCCGCCGTTGCCGCCCAAGGCATAGAACTCGCTGTCTGCATCGCCAGTGGTATCAAACGCGGTGTTGTCGATAGTGCGGAACAAGAACGCTATGACTTACCCGCTGCGACATTGCATACCGACTTTACCTTGGTGGGTTTGGGTCAGCTAATCGCCGCGATTGACAACGCTGATCGCTATGTCGAATTCCCAGCATGAAAAACTATTTGTTCATTATTAGCCGCGCGCCCTATGCCAGCAGTCACGCATTCGAACAGTTGGAAGCGGCCATGGTTGCGGCAGTGTTTGACGCCAGCGTTACCGTGCTGCTAAGGGATGAGGGCGTATGGGCACTGCAGCCTCGGCAAGAAGGTTCTGCTACCCAACAAAATACCTTCGCAAAGGCGTTGGCCGCCCTGCCCGCTTATGAGGTTGAGCAGCTTTATGTATGCCGCGCATCGCTAAATAAACATAGCGTTAGCGCAGACCCAAGCCTTGGCTTTGAGCCAATGAGCTTAGCCGCGCAACAGCGGTTGATTGACAGCAGTGATGTGGTCATTGGGGGTCAATCATGAGTCTCCACTTAGTGTTCAGTCAAAACGGGCTTAGCGCTTGCCTGCAAAGACGCCTGCCCGCAGACCCTGTACTTATGCTCGGCGATGGAGTGTACGCCTGCCAGCAGTGGCTGCGCGAGCAATTGCCCAACGATCTCGCCTTTGTGCTTGCAGCAGACGCAGCCGCCAGAGGCATTGGCGACGAACAAAGGGGCGATATTGCCGCAGTCGATTACGCCCAATTTGTTTCGTTAACAGAAGCTCACTCGCCCATCGTCAGTTGGCAGGATTGAGGTCCATGAGCACGCTGCAGTTACCCGCGCAGGACAACGAAGGCTACCTTGTTAACCTTGGCGATTGGCGAGAAGACGTTGCAAAGGCATTAGCCGTTGGCGAAGGTGTAGCCCTAGAGCCTGCACATTGGCAGGTGATTCATCTGCTTCGAGCGTTTTACCAAGCAACAGAAACCTCGCCTGCCATGCGCCCTCTGGTCAAGTTAGTCAAAGAACAATTGGGCGCGGAATGTGGCTCTAGCGTTTACCTAATGCAGCTGTTTGGTGGCAGTCCGGCCAAGACCGCGGCAAAAATTGCTGGCCTACCCCGTCCAACTAACTGTTTGTAGCCAGCCTAACTGATGCTGAGCATCAGCCCGTCTACTGGACCACAAATATCAGGCCTTGGCATTGCCCATGCGGGGTATATCAACCACCTCACCAACAATGATAATCGAAGGGCCACTGATGCCTGCGCTGACCACCGCCTGATGCAACTCCCCCAATGGCGCAAAAATCTCGCGTTGTTCCGGCAAGCTGGCATTTTCGATGAGCACGGCGGGTGTTGTCTCTGCCCTACCCGCCGCCAGCAAATGCGCCTGTATGTTCGCCAAGCTGACCAAGCCCATGTAAATCACCAGCGTCTGGTCATCGCGCGCCCATTCCGCCCACTCTAAGTTCTGCGCCTGAGCCACTCTGTGTCCGGTTAGAAAGCGTACCGACTGACTCATATGCCGATGGGTTAGCGGAATGCCCGCATAGCTGGCTGCTGCCATGCCCGCCGTAATACCGGGTATTACCTGCACCTGAAACCCGTGGGCCGCGGCCTCTAACAATTCTTCTCCGCCTCGACCAAAAATGAATGGATCGCCGCCCTTCAGTCGCACTACTTTTTTGCCCTTAAGAGCCTCGCCAACCATGCGCTGGTTGATGACTTCCTGCATTTTCGTACCGGTAGGACGGGCCGCCTTGCCATCACCATGGTTGCTACCCCAACCTGTGGCACCGGCTTCTTCCCTTGGGCCTTGCTTGCCTACATCTACCAGTTCTACATCGCGCCGGGCGTATTCCAGCAGTGCCGGATGGACAAGTTTGTCGTACATCAGTACGTCGGCACTCTGTATTGCCCGCAAACCCCGCAGCGTTATCAAATCTGGGTCACCGGGCCCTGCGCCGACCAACAAAATTTGTCCAGATTGCTCGGTCTGCTCAAGCTGCTGTTGGGCGTCGGTAATCGCCCCTTCGAGGTCGCCCTGCATCGCCTTGGTCGCCGCAGAGCTGGCAAACACCGAATCCCAAAAGCCCTTGCGCGCATCAACACTGCTTAGGCTCGCCTTTACTTGCTGCCGCAGTCTGCCGGCTAACTCAGCTAAACGCCCAAGGTTTTGCGGCAAACGTACTTCGATCCAGCCACGCACACTGCGCGACAGGGTTGGCGACTGACCCATACTGGATACCGCTACCAAAATCGGAAAGCGGTCGATAATGGCGGGAAAAATCACCGTACATAGCTCGGTTCGGTCGACGCAGTTGACCAGCACACCCAGTCGTATTGCGCGCGCAAAAACCGCTTCGCTGACCTGTGGCGCGTTGGTGGCGCTGATCACTAGACGCAGGTCTGGGGTAATCGCCTCGGGATAGAAAGCTGTTCGTTCAATGACCAATTCGCCCGCATCGCGCAAACGCTGGATATCCGCGTCAACCGCCGGAGCAATCAGCCTCACTTGTGCTCCGGCACGCAACAGCCAGCGCAACTTGCGCAGGGCTGTTTGACCCCCTCCTACAACCAAACAGGGCACACCCTGCAAGCGATGGAAGAGTGGGAGGTAGAACATAGTGGCCTCTAGAGGGTTGCCATGCTCACGGATTCAGCGACCAGTACTCGGCACCGCCCAAGTAGCCGCGCAGCGCATCCGGCAAACCAATTGTGCCGTCACCGCGCTGATAGTTTTCCAGCAGCGCTACCAGCGTTCGGCCCACGGCCAAACCAGAACCGTTTAAGGTATGTACTAGGTTAATGTCTCCGTTGCTGTCGCGGTAGCGGGCCTGCATGCGCCGGGCCTGAAAATCGAGAAAATTGCTGCAGGACGAAATTTCCCGATACTGATTTTGGCTCGGCAACCAAACTTCCAGATCAATGGTTTTGGCAGAGGTAAAACTGAGATCTCCGCCGCAAAGCACCATGCAACGGTACGGCAGCTCAAGGCGCTGCAATACGGCTTCGGCGTGGCCGGTGAGTGTGCTCAGGGTGTCCCATGACGTTTCTGGATGCACGAGTTGTACCAGCTCTACTTTTTCAAATTGGTGCTGACGAATCATGCCTCGCGTGTCGCGCCCGTAGCTGCCCGCCTCGCTGCGAAAACACGGTGTATGACAGACATGGCGTATGGGCAGGTCTGATTCGCTGAGAATTTCGCCGCGATAGATATTCGTAACAGGCACCTCTGCGGTGGGTATCAAATACAGATCGTTCTCCATATCGAGACGAAACATGTCCTCTGCTGCCTTTGGCAGTTGGCCAGTGCCGCGCGCACTGTCGGCGTTGACAATGTAGGGCACATACACTTCCTCATAACCGTGTGTTTCGGTATGCAGATCCAGCATGAACTGGGTCAGCGCGCGATGCAGGCGCGCCATTGGCCCACGCATTACAACAAAGCGTGAGCCGGTAATTTTCGCAGCAGTTTCAAAATCCAATCCACCCAAGGCGGCTAAATCCACATGATCCAACGGCTCCTGTACCAGGGTATGGGGTTCGCCCCATGTCCGAAGCAGCTGGTTATCACTCTCATCCCGGCCTGCGGGCACGCTCGCGTGAGGCATATTAGGAAGGGACATAAGCAGTGTTTGCAGCGCCTCTTGGACATCGGTAAAGGCTGCCTTGGATTGATCAAGACGCGCGCCTAGATCACCCACATCCGCCAGCAATGGGGCTATGTCTGCACCGGCAGCCTTGGCCTTGCCAATGGACTTCGACTTGGTATTACGCTCATTCTGCAGATCCTCGGTCTGCTGCTGTAAAGCCTTGCGCTGTTCCTCCAACGCGACGAACCCGTCAACGTCAAAGTGAAATCCCTTAACCGCAAGCGCTTCAGCAACTTGCTGGGGATCGTTACGCAATAACCTGATATCTAACATGAATGCATCCGTGATCTGTGATCAAAAACTAACGTACTACCCCAGCACTGGCACAACCCGAGGCTACCGGGCCTGTGTGCCATTAGGCATCCGGGTCCGCTTCCTTTACTGCGTCCGCATCCGCCTGAGCCATGCGAGTTAAACGCCGACGGATCTTTTCCTCGAGTCCCGAGGCGGCGGGATGATAAAACGTCACCGCAGGCAATTCATCAGGAAAGTAGTTCTCTCCTGCTGCATAGGCGCCAAGGTCCTGGACATTTTCAGCGTGAGCGTGGCGATAGCCATCGCCGAAGCCTAGATCTTTCATCAAGCTCGTGGGGGCATTGCGCAAGTGCATTGGCACATCGTGTGATGGCGTTTCGCGCACGAAGGCCATGGCGCTGTTAAATGCTTGATAGGCAGCGTCACTCTTGGGCACGCTGGCAAGATATAGCACTGCCTGAGCCAGCGCCAACTCGCCCTCCGGGGAACCAAGGCGCTCAAATGTGGCCAGTGCCGATTCGGTAAGCTGCAGCGCGCGTGGGTCGGCATTACCCCCATCCTCGCTGGCCATACGCAGCAGGCGGCGGCCGATATAGCGAGGATCCGCACCGCCATCGAGCATGCGGCAAAACCAGTACAAGGCTGCGTCTGGGGCGCTGCCGCGCAGGGATTTGTGTAAGGCAGCAATCTGTGGGTAAAAAATATCGCCGCCTTTATCGAAGCGTCGCAGCGACTCGCCAGCAACGGCCTCTAGCATCTCGGCGTTAATTTCAGTGTCGGTAAGCTGGGCTGCAATCTCCAACATGTTGAGCATACGACGGGCATCACCATCAGCAGCTGTCACCAACAGTTGTCGAGCGGGCGGCCGCATTTCGCATTGCAGCGCCTGCAGACCGCGACACACGACCTCTAGCAACTCTTCGTCACTCAAGCGCTGCAGTACATAAACCCGAGCTCGCGACAGCAGTGCCGCGTTCACCTCAAAAGACGGATTCTCGGTGGTAGCGCCGATAAAGGTTATGGTGCCCGCCTCCACATGGGGCAGGAAAGCATCTTGCTGAGCTTTGTTAAAACGATGCACTTCGTCGACGAATAATACCGTGCGTCTGCCTTGCGCCAACTGCTGCTGGGCCAGCGCAACCGCGTCACGAATGTCTTTAACGCCAGATAACACCGCGCTAAGGCTAATCCAATGACAGGCAGCGTTCTCGGCCAGTAGCTTCGCCAAGGTGGTTTTGCCTGTGCCCGGTGGCCCCCACAACAGCATCGAATGCAGCTGCTGACGGGCGGCAAGACCGCCGAGAGGTTTGTCTGCTGCGAGTAAATGTTGCTGACCCACATAGTCACTCAATTTGGTGGGACGCAGCCGGTCGGCAAGCGGCCGCGGGTCTAGGCCGACAGAATCGCTCGAAGCAAATAGGTCAGCCACGAATCACATCCGTACCCTCGGGCACGACTAACTGAAAGGTTGCGGCAGCTGGTGGCTGTCCGGTAACGACATTGTCGAACAATATCTGGGTTTGCTGGCTCTGCCAGTCGAGAATAACAATCGACTCCAAGACGGCTGCAGCGAAACGAATTTCGAGCATTTGAAAGAGCGCCGAAGAGCCAGTGGGCGCAAGCTGATAGATCCGCTGACCGTCGGCATAGACGGCGGTAACGGTGTAATCGCCGTCGAGCAAATGTTGCGGTCGAATCAGCAGGTTGGCTGGAATTTCGCTGCCACCACTTGTTAGCTCTCGGACCGTAAGCTGGGCCAAGTCAGCATCGTAAATCTGCAGCTGACGCTCAGTAAGTAGGATGATCTGGGGAAAGGGGGTGTCGATCTGCCAGCGTAAATTCGGTCTAGCCAAGGCCACCTTGCCTTCACTGCTCTCAAGCAGCAGGCCATCGGCATAAACGTTTTGCAAAATATCGGCGTCTAAACTGTCGAGGCTTGCCAGCCTTTGTGCCAGTTCTTCAGTCGCGTCGTCTGCTCCTGAAAATGCACTAAGAGACACCAACAGCGCTGTCAGCAAAAAACGCCAGCCAAACAGGGTATTGCTACCCATGACGTTTGGGCACCAGTACTTCTCTGCTACCGTTGGTGTTCATGGTTGAGACCACACCTGACGACTCCATGCTTTCGATCAGGCGCGCGGCGCGGTTATAGCCGATGCGCAGCTTACGCTGTACTGCGGAGATGGACGCCCTACGCGACTCCAGCACAAAGGCCACAGCCTCGTCATAGAGTTCATCCGTTTGTTCCGCATCGTCATCGGAATCAAGTTTGACGACGGCCTCTCCGTCGGTCTGACCGGTCAGCATTTCCTCTAAGTAATCAGGGGCGCCGCGCTGCTTCCAGTCTTCGACAATACGGTGTACTTCATCGTCGGAAACAAAGGCACCATGCACACGCTGGGGTAGCGCGGTACCCGGCGGCAAGTAAAGCATGTCTCCATGCCCCAACAACTGCTCGGCGCCACCCTGATCTAGGATCGTTCGGGAGTCGATGCGCGAAGAAACTTGGAAGCTTATGCGTGACGGAATATTGGCCTTAATTAAGCCGGTAATGACATCGACCGAGGGTCTCTGTGTGGCCAAAATCAGGTGAATACCTGCGGCACGGGCCTTCTGCGCAATACGCGCTATCAGTTGCTCCACTTTTTTGCCGACGATCATCATCATGTCAGCAAACTCATCAATGACGATCACAATGGCGGGTAGAGCCTGTAAGTCGGGAGCCTGCGCCTCCTCCAACGGCCATAGCGGGTCTTTCATCGGTGCGCCTTTCGCTGCAGCGTCTTTAACCTGACGGTTGAATCCAGCCAAGTTACGCACGCCCAAGGCTGCCATCAAACGGTAGCGCCGCTCCATTTCCCCAACCGCCCAGTTAAGCGCGTGGGCTGCCTCTTTCATGTCTGTTACTACGGGGGTCAGCAAATGCGGAATACCCTCATAAATAGACAGTTCCAACATCTTCGGGTCAACCAAAATCAGTCGCACCTGCTCAGGTGTCGCCTTAAGCAGAATACTTAACAGCATGGAATTGACGCCCACCGACTTACCGGACCCAGTGGTGCCGGCCACCAACAAGTGCGGCATCCGCGCTATGTCAGCGACAATGGTCGCGCCAGCGATATCCTTGCCCAAGGCTAGAGCCAGATGGCTACTGGCTTCTTGAAAGGCCGAGGAATTGATTACCTCAAGCAGCTGCACCATTTCGCGATGTTCGTTTGGTATTTCGATTCCTACATAGGGTTTGCCGGGAATAACCTCAACAATGCGCACACTGATGACGGCGAGCGAGCGGGCTAAATCTTTGGCCAGCGCACTGATTTTCTGCACTTTGACACCGGCCGCAGGCTGAATCTCAAAGCGCGTGATAACGGGACCGGGCAGTACTGAAACCACAACAGCTTCAACATTGAAGTCTGCTAGCTTCAATTCCAGCTGTTTTGACATGGCTTCCAATGCTTCAGCCCCGTAGCCGCGGGACTGGTCGCCTGAGGGCTGATCGAGCAGATCGACATCCGGCAGCTCGGTTAGACTTTGGCTGTCGAATAAGCGCTTTTGCTGGGTCTTACCGACAGGTTTTTGCTCTGGCGCTACCGGCAGGATTTGCACTGCCCCTGACGCAGCATGCGCTTGCTGGTCGCCCTTATGCTCGGGCTGCCCTTTTGCCTCAAGCGTCGCTGTCAGTTCGGCCTTGCGTTTGCGCGCAACCGCGTCACCGTCGCTTCGTGCCTGTTTACGGCGTTCAGCCGCGGCCAGCCGACGATCATTGATACGGTCCACCAACTCGGCACAGCGGTGCCACGCCCGGGTTAGGCCGCGCCCCAACATTTCGGTAATTTCAAGCCAAGAAAAACCCACGGCTGCCTGAGCGCCAACCAACACGCCGGCGACGCAGAGAATGGTTAAACCGACGATGCCGAAAATTTCAGCGCCTTGCGCACCCAGCGCCAAACCAAGCACGCCACCTGAGCCTGAGGGCAGCGAGTCACCCGAATAGTTGTGCAGGTACATGAGGACGCAGGCACAAAGTAAGGATGCAATCCACCCGCTGGAGTGCGCGCCAATGACCATGGCGTTGGCTTTCAGGCCGCGTGTGCGGAGCAAACGTAAGCCGCCAAAAATAAGCCCCAGCGGCAATAGCTAGGCTACCCAGCCGAATAAAACCAATAGAAAATCAGCAAGATAGGCGCCACTGGTTCCCACTAGGTTGTTCGTATTGGTGTTGTTGCCCGTGTAATTGAACGACGGATCGTCCGGCGAGTAGGAGGCGATGGCCAGCAGCAGAAAAAACGCCAAAGCGCCGATAAGCACCAGAAACATCTCGCGCAGCGGCAAAGGGCGATTAGAAGCCGGAGTCGTCAAACATATATCCTCTTTATCTGGTGTGAGTGTACGCACTCGCCGTTTTCTGCACAAATGGGCACAATGTGTTGCAGGCATGCCAGCGGGCATAAAGCCTCAATTTTTACGCAAGAATTTTACGGAAAAACACTATGCGGGCAGACAAAGCAAAGGTCATTGACGAAATTTGGGACGATGCTCGAATTGACAGTTTTCTCGACAAGCAGCCCCTTGGCGACGAACCCGCCGATTACAGCCAGCTGCTGCACGCCTACCGCAGCATGCGGTTAGAGGATTTTGAAAAATTCTTGCGCCGCTACCGAGCGCGTGGCGGCAACCCTGCCGCGCCAAACAAAGACGGCATTGCGTTGGCCGATGTCATCAAGGACCAGCGGCAGGCTGGCCCGTTTCTGGCCCTACTTAACAGCTAATCCCTCATCGTGCGACAGATACCATTACTGGCGTCGGAACCTGTGGGCTTTCCTGACCCCAGCACGGCATTAAAGGACCCGGACGGCTTGCTCGCAGCGGGTGGCGCTTTGACGCCACAATGGCTGATCGAAGCCTACGGGCTGGGTATTTTCCCTTGGTTTGAGCGCGATGATGGCCCCGTTTACTGGTGGAGCCCAAGTCAGCGCGGGGTAATGCAGCCCGGCGCTATGCGTGTTACCCGCAGTCTGGCCAAACGCATCCGCAACAGTGGTTTTACCGTGACTTTTGACCAGCGCTTTGCCGAGGTTGTGCAACAGTGCGCCGAGGCGCGCAAGGTTACCGTCGGCACCTGGATCACCTCGGGTATGCAGGCAGCTTATTGCGAGTTGCATCAAACTGGCCTTGCCCATAGCGTCGAAGTATGGGATCAAAACGAACTGGTTGGGGGTTTGTACGGCTTGTCGCTTGGGCAAATGTTTTTTGGTGAGTCCATGTTTTCCAGCAAGCCGGATGCATCAAAAATCGCCTTCTATCACCTCGACCAAAAATTAGTGGACTGGCGTTTTACGCTCTTGGATTGCCAGATGATGAACCCGCACCTGGCGAGCCTTGGTGTCGTGCCAATGCGCAGAGAAGATTTTTTAACGTTACTGGCCAGCAACGATTTAAGCAAAACCAGACTGGGCTGCTGGGATGCGCAGCAACCGTCAGTTCATGCTCAGGCAGGCCTCCAATGAGCGCTGACTCTGACCACCAAGCCCCGCTGGACTTCTACCTAACGCCCCCGCACCCCTGTTCCTACTTAGATCGCAGCGATGCGCAGACGCTATTTGCCGATCCGCGACGCATCATTACCAGCAGCAGTTATCAGCACCTGTCAGATCAGGGTTTCCGTCGTAGCGGCGGTCATCTCTATCGCCCCCGCTGCAATCACTGCAGTGCCTGTATTGCTGTGCGCGTGCCTATGGCATCCTTTAAGCCGACCCGCAGCCAACGCAGAAATCTTCGTAAAAACAGAGACTTGCGTGTAGAAGTTGAACCTGCGCGCTTTACCCAAAGGCATTATCAAGTTTACGAGCGTTACATTAGCTTGCGCCATACCGATGGCGACATGTATCCGGCCAGCGAAGACCAATTCCGCTCCTTCCTTCTGTGCGCTTGGGCAACTACGCGCTTTGTGTGTGTGTACGATGGGGAGCGTCTGCTCAGCGTTGCGGTTACCGACCAGCTAGACGACGGTTTGTCAGCCGTGTACACATTCTTCGAACCGGCTGAGCAGTCTCGTGGTCTTGGGGTGTACAGCATTTTACAGCAAATCGAGCTGAGCAAGGCCCTCGGTCTGTCTCATGTTTATCTTGGGTACTGGATCAAAGAATCCGCAAAGATGAACTACAAAAGCCAATTCCGGCCGCTGCAAATGTTCATTGATGGGCGGTGGCTGACTCTGACTTGAGGCTTCTGCGTGCGTTTTTGTTCGGGTTCTTGTGCCGCGTTAAATTAAGCGTTTCAAGGCGCTTTGCAGCGAACGGGTCGGTGAGGTTCTAATTGCTCCGCCCTTCAGGTTCTGGCACCATCGCGCCCGACTCAAACAACCCAGAGGCCGCATGGCGAAAGAAGAACAGATTGAGATGGACGGCACCATCATCGATACCCTACCCAATACGATGTTTCGCGTAGAGCTAGAGAACGGTCATACTGTTACCGCGCATATCTCAGGCAAGATGCGCAAGAACTACATCCGCATCCTTACCGGCGATAAGGTAAAAGTCGAACTGACCCCCTACGATTTAAGTAAGGGTCGCATTACCTTCCGCATGTAGCCCCTGTGCTGAACTGCGCGCGCAGTTCAGGCCGCCAATCACGCTTCCGCAGCTGCCAAAACATCGATGCTTAGCTCATTGTCTGCAATGGATACTCGCACCGTGCCGCCGGAAGTAAGGTCACCAAACAGCAAGTCCTCCGCCAGCTGGCGCTTGATTTTCTCTTGTATCAGGCGCTGCATGGGCCGTGCGCCCATCTTTTCGTCATAGCCCTCGCGCGCAAGCCACTCACGCGCTGCATCGTCTACCTCAAGGCTAACCCGCTTCTCATGAAGCTGGGCCTGCAGTTCGGTGAGGAATTTATCGACGACGGTTTTCACAACCTCGATGTTGAGCGCACTGAATTGTACGATGGCATCTAGACGATTGCGGAATTCCGGCGTAAACATGCGACGAATCACTTCCATACCGTCAGTGGAATTGTCCTGCTCAGCGAAGCCAATGGACGGGCGCCCCATTTCCTGCGCGCCTGCATTGGTGGTCATGATCAGTACCACGTTGCGGAAATCCGCCTTGCGGCCATTGTTGTCGGTCAAAGTACCGTGGTCCATTACCTGTAACAGCAGGTTAAACACTTCCGGGTGCGCTTTTTCGATTTCATCCAGCAGCACCACGCAGTGTGGATGCTTGGTCACCGCCTCGGTCAGCAGTCCACCTTGATCGAATCCAACATAGCCCGGAGGCGCACCAATCAGCCGTGATACCGTGTGCCGTTCCATGTATTCGGACATGTCATAGCGCAGCAGCTCAACACCCAGCGTGTGCGCTAGCTGTTTCGACACTTCGGTCTTACCCACACCTGTAGGCCCCGCGAAGAGGAAGGAGCCTATGGGTTTTTCGCCACTCTTGAGGCCAGCCCTCGATAGCTTGATAGCCGACGCAAGTTGCTCGATGGCCTCATCTTGACCGAATACCGCCATCTTCAGATTGCCTTCAAGGTCCTTCAACGAGGCCTTGTCCGAGGAAGTGACTTGGGATGATGGAATACGCGCGATTTTTGCGACCACCTGCTCTACATCCGATGCACCGATACTTTTCTTGCGCTTGCTCGGTGGCTGCAGCTGTTGCGCGGCACCGGCTTCATCGACGACGTCGATCGCCTTGTCGGGCATAAAGCGATCGTTAATGTAACGCGCTGCCAGTTCTGACGCGGTGCGCAGCGCCTTGTCGGTGTAGCGGATGTTGTAATGCTCCTCAAAACGCGACTTCAGCCCTTTCAGGATGCGATAGGTGTCGTCCACGTCGGGTTCCACCACATCGATCTTTTGAAAGCGCCGCGACAAGGCCCGGTCTTTATCAAAAATACCTCGGTATTCTTGATAGGTTGTGGAACCCATGCAGCGCATCTGACCTGATGTCAGCAGTGGCTTGAGAAGGTTTGACGCATCCATAACGCCGCCCGAAGCCGCGCCGGCACCAATAATGGTATGCACTTCGTCGATAAAGAGGATGGAGCCCTGTGTCTCTTTCAACTCTGCCAGTACCGCCTTGAAGCGCTTTTCAAAATCGCCCCGATACTTCGTGCCAGCAACTAGGGCACCCAGATCTAATGAGTAAATAGTGCTTCCTGCAACCACTTCGGGCACTTTTTCATCGACAATACGCTTCGCGAGCCCTTCGGCAATTGCGGTCTTGCCGACCCCCGACTCACCCACCAGCAAGGGATTGTTTTTGCGCCGTCTGCACAAAATCTGGATAACGCGCTCAAGCTCATCCGAGCGCCCGACTAAGGGGTCGATGCGCCCAGCACGCGCCTCTTCGTTTAGGTCCGTGGCATAGAGTTGCAGCGCTTTTTGTCCCGCTTCACCCGCCTCTTCGCCCTCGGCTGCGCTGTCTCGGGAGGTTGATTCTTCGTCGCCCTCTTCTACCTTGCTGATCCCGTGAGAGATGTAATTCACCACATCGATACGGTCGATACCCTGAGCTTTCAACAAAAACACAGCGTGGCTTTCCTGCTCACTGAAAATGGCCACCAACACATTGGCCCCAGTTACCTCTTTACGACCAGAGGACTGCACATGGAACAACGAACGCGACACAACGCGTTGAAAACCCAGCGTGGTCTGCGGCCCATGTTCTTCGTCACCGGGTGCCAACAACGGTGTGGTCTCGTCGATAAAGGCCTCTAACTCCTTGGTGAGCTTGTCGATTTTGCAACCCACGTTCTTCAACACCTCGACTGCCGCGGCATTGCCCATAAGCGCGAGCAGTAGGTGCTCAACGGTTATGAACTCGTGGCGCCGGTTACTGGCACTTTGGGCAATTTGGTTCAACGATTGTTCGAGTTCTTTGCTTAACATCATTTCTCTCTTGTTTTCCCGCCCGTGCGTGGACTAATCGGCCAGTTCAACCGTTGACATCAAAGGGTGGTTATTCTCTTGCGCGCACTGATTCACCTGCTCCGACTTGGTCTCTGCAATGTCTTTTGGGTAAATGCCAACGACCGCAGCGCCCTCTGTGTGCACAACCAACATTATTTGCGTGGCCTTTTCACGATTCATACCGAAAAACGCCTCAAGGATGTGTACCACAAACTCCATAGGCGTGTAGTCGTCGTTGAGGAGCATCACCTTATACATCGGTGGCCGCTTTAACTCCGGCTTTGCCTCCTCGGTGACCAGCCCAACGTCTTGATCCTCACCATGCCCCGGTTCGTCGCCCGCCGCAAAACGCCAGTGCGGCCGATGCCTTTCGGTGCCTTGCGGTGTGAGACATGGCACATGACGTGGCGCATGAGCGATCATCGTATTGTTGCCGTCAAATTTCATCTTCCATCCGCTAACCCTACTACTTGTTGCCCGGCACAAGGTGCCAAACTGCGCAACACGCCTAAAGCGCAACCCGAAGGCTGCGGCATAACCGTAGTCTGACCGATGTAGTCAAAATGTGGTCGTGAGCCGCTACTTCCTTCATTCTGCCCTAGATGGGGCTTGTCTCGTCAAACCCAAGTCGATTTTTGCGAATCGGCTCTCGACCCCAACCTACACATGGGTCCAAACCCTTGACTCACTGCACATTATTTCGGACTCTCGACTTCGGGGTAAGGAGAGAAATGATGCCAAGTGGGTCAGTAAAGTGGTTTAACAACGCCAAGGGTTACGGGTTCATTATTCCTGAAGATGGCGGTGTCGATTTATTCGCACACTTTTCAGCGGTGAGCATGGACGGATACAAAACATTGAGCGCTGGCGATCAAGTCGATTTTGAGGTCACGGTCGGTGACAAAGGCCCTCAGGCTACCAACATCGTGGTCACCAGCGCTGCTCAGAGCGCACCTGATGCGGTAGCTCACGCTGCAGACGCGTCACCGCAAGGCGCTGACGAGGAAGTCTCGGCCGAGTAAGCGGTCGCTCGCTGGGCCTGATAGGCTGTTGCAGCGGCTATACTGAATCGATAGCTGCGTTTAGCGTTGCCGAAGGACGCATGGCCTTTGCCGCCAGTTCTGGATTAGGTGCGAAATATCCGCCCACATCGACTGGCTCGCCCTGTGCTGCCAGTAACTCTGCGGTAATCTGCTCTTCACCGGCCGCCAGTCGTTCCGCAAGGGCCGCAAAGCGCTGCTTGAGCGCCATGTCTTTGTCTTGTCGCGCGACTGCTTCAGCCCAAAATTTCGCCAAGTAAAAGTGGCTGCCACGGTTGTCGATCTGGTTCACCCGGCGCGACGGTGAGCGGTTACTGTCTAAAAACTCGGCAATTGCCTCGTCCAGTGTTTCGCCCAGCAATTGGGCAGCGCTGTTGTCGAAGACGCGCCCTAAATGTTCTAAAGAAGCACCCAAGGCCAAGAATTCGCCGAGGCTATCCCAGCGTAGATGGCCTTCTGCCTCGAACTGCTGCACGTGTTTCGGTGCGGAGCCACCGGCTCCAGTCTCGAACAGACCGCCGCCATTGATCAGCGGCACGATGGAAAGCATCTTAGCGCTCGTACCAAGCTCCAATATGGGGAAGAGGTCTGTGAGGTAATCACGCAGCACGTTGCCTGAAACCGATATGGTGTCTTTATTCTGCCGCATCAGCTCAAGCGAGCGCTTTGTCGCCTCCGCAGGCTTGAGGATCGATACGTCCAGACCTTCGGTGCTGTGGCGAGGCAAATACTGGTTTATTTTGCCGATCAGTTGGCTGTCGTGGGCCCGGTTTTCATCGAGCCAGAACATTACCGCGCTTCCTGTTATCCGTCCGCGGTCTACTGCGAGCTTTACCCAATCTTGTATTGGCCCATCCTTGACCCGGCACATACGCCAAATATCGCCAGCTTGGACATCATGACCGTGGACTACTTCGCCGGCCTTATTGAGAATTTCGATACGCCCGTTTTGAGGAATCTCGAAAGTGGTGTCGTGGGAGCCATACTCCTCGGCTTTTTGCGCCATCAACCCTATGTTCGAGGTGGATCCAATTTGCGTTGGATCCAGTGTGCCGTTGACTTTGCAATCATCGATAACTGCCTGATACACCGTCGCATAGCAGCGATCGGGTATCACCGCCTTGGTGTCGTGAAGGTCTCCGTCTGGCCCCCACATTTTTCCCGATTCGCGAATCGCCGCCGGCATCGACGCATCGACAATAATGTCGCTAGGCACATGCAGATTGGTAATACCATAATCGGAATTTACCATCGCAAGATCCGGTCCATTGACCAAGCAGGCGTCAAGGTCTGCCTTTATTTCGTCCCGCTGGGCTTGTGGCAGTTGCTGGATCTTGTCGTAGGCATCGCCAACACCGTTATTCGCATCGACGCCAAGTTCAGCGAACACAGCTGCATGCTTATCGAAGGCAGCGGCATAGTAAGCCCTAACCGCATGGCCAAAAATAATCGGGTCAGATACTTTCATCATGGTCGCTTTGAGATGCAGCGAAAACAGCACGCCAGGTTCGGTACTGGCTATTTGCTCAGCGTAAAACTGACACAGCGCGGCTTTGCTCATAAAGGCCGCATCCACTACCTCCCCCGCATCGACGGCAATGCCACTGGCCAGGGTCTCTGTGCCATCTTGAGTATGCAAGACTATGGCAAGTTCGTCGGCCTGAGGCATGGTGGCCGAAATCTCACTGGCGTAGAAATCACCATCCAGCATATGCGCAACATGACTTTTTGAGTCCGCAGACCATATGCCCATGGAATGGGGGTTCTTTTTCGCGTATTCCTTAACCGCCTTAGTGGCCCGACGATCAGAGTTCCCTTCCCTTAATACGGGGTTCACGGCACTGCCCTTGATACGATCGTAGCGACCCTTAATCTCCTGCTCTTGTGGGGTCTGCGGTTCCTCGGGATATTCAGGTAAGGCATAGCCTTGGCCCTGAAGCTCTTTGATCGCGGCCAACATTTGCGGGTTAGAAGCGCTGATGTTTGGCAGCTTGATGATGTTAGCCGCAGGGTCGTGGGTAAGCGCACCCAACTCGGCAAGGTCGTCGGCAATCTGTTGTTCTGCACTGAGCCATTCGGGAAAACTCGCCAAGATGCGGCCAGCAAGAGAAATGTCGCGGGTTTCAACCTGCACACCAGCGGCGTCTGAAAAGGCTTTGATAATGGGCAGAAGTGAAAAGGTAGCAAGGCGTGGAGCTTCATCTGTTTCGGTATAGATGATCTTTTGCTCGGTGCTCATAAATCCCCCAAATGCACTGAATTTGAAACATTTGACCCGATACCGACCGCGCCACAAATTCGTTAGCCGCCAGTGACCTTCGAGCCTACGTCTCCCACCCCCTCAGGTTTAAGACGCGCGAAATATAGACTTGCCCCACCTCTAGTGCAACTGTGATCGGCAGTGACCTGCTGTCGCACCAACGAACTAACCGTTCTGTTACCCGCCCTCTAATGATCTGACGCTTGATCTGCGGCGTTCCAAGTTCGCGCTCTGTCTTGATCCACCAAGGTGGACTCGATCCACCGTTCACCTTGGTCGCTGACTTCTTTTTTCCAGAAAACTGCACGAGTTTTCAAATAGTCCATGACAAATTCTGCAGCGGCAAAGGCCGCATCGCGATGGGCTGACGCTACCAGCACCAGTACGATCTGCTCCATTGGCTGCAGTTCACCGACACGGTGCACTACGGTAACTCCCAATAGCGGCCAGCGCTGCTGTGCGTCCACGACAATTGCCTCAATGCTGGATTCAGTCATACCCGGATAGTGCTCTAAGCTCAAAGTCGCCACGGTACCGCCATCTCCTGCGGCCAGATTGTGATCGCGAACCAAGCCGACGAAACTGGCTATGGCGCCCACGGCCTCGCCGCACTGAGCACGCAAATCGTCGTAGTGACGGGCCAGCTCGAAGTCGTCGTACTGAACTTTGATTACGCGCAACGCCACCCCTCCTACCCGCCGGTCACCGGAGGCAAAAAGGCAACCTCCGCTCCTGCAGGCAGCTCGAGCCTACTGTGTTGCCAGTCTTCGGTAGTGAATTTTTGATTAATCGCAAGGCGCACACCATCAGCGCACAGCGTCGCGTAAGCCGTACTGGACAGTTCAGCAGACAGGGTTTCGCGCAGCGCGGCCACAGAGCCCACTTCCAATGACATTAGATCCGCACCAACGCTCTCGCGCAGGGAGGCAAAGAATTTGACCTGTACTGTCATCGCCGTCGCCACTCGCCGCTTTTGCCGCCCGACTTGAGATCCAGACCGATGGATTCGATGGTCATGCCCTTATCGATGGCCTTACACATATCGTAAATGGTCAGACAGGCGACACTCACTGCGGTAAGCGCCTCCATTTCCACGCCGGTTTGTCCGCGCAGACGACATTCCGCACTCACTTGCAGTTCGCTGTCTGAAATTTCAGCGAAGCTCACCGCGACCTTGGTTAGCGCCAGTGGATGGCATAGGGGAATGAGATCGGAACACTTCTTAGCGCCCTGAATACCCGCGATTCTGGCGACAGAGAGTACCTCGCCTTTCTTCAGGCCATCATTCTTAATGGCCTCCAGAGTTGCGGGCTGCATCCGCACGATGCCGCTGGCCATTGCCGTGCGCTCGGTCGTCTGTTTGTCGCCCACATCGACCATATTGGCCTCGCCGGCAGAGTTAATGTGGCTCAAGTCCATGAGCGCTCCTACGCGTTATGCTGAAACTGCGCTGATTGCAGAAAAGCAGTCGCAGATGCGAGTACTTTATCACGGCTACCCTGCCGCGACTGCAATCAACCTGACCCCGCTGCTCAGACAAGTTATCATATGCGCCACGCTGACCCGCAGCGCAAATCTCTGACGTGTTCAGGAGCACTTCAACGGCAACACCTATGTCCAACAGCAGCCCTATCCAAGAATCCACTGCACGCCGGAACCGCGATAAAAGAACAGTCATTGTCGGCATGTCTGGCGGCGTTGACTCTTCTGTGGCGGCCCATCTGCTGATGCAGGAAGGCTTTCAGGTTGAGGGCCTGTTCATGAAAAACTGGGATGAAGACGATGGAACCGAGTATTGCACCGCTATCGCCGACCTCGCCGACGCGCAACAAGTGTGCGAGCGCCTAGACATCCCCCTGCATACGGCGAACTTTGCTGCGGAATATTGGGACAACGTTTTTAGCCACTTCCTGCACGAGTACCAGAACTGGCGCACGCCAAACCCAGATATCTTGTGTAACCGCGAGATCAAGTTCGAGCAGTTCGTGCGCTATGCCGAATCTCTGGGTGCCGATTACATTGCGACCGGCCATTACGTCCGACGGAGTGCGCCCTCAGAATACGGCGATCAGCAAAGTGAGT
Source organism: Pseudomonadota bacterium (assembly GCA_009936775.1). Classification (GTDB taxonomy): domain Bacteria; phylum Pseudomonadota; class Gammaproteobacteria; order Pseudomonadales; family Azotimanducaceae; genus UBA4421. Next base: position 407 of record JAACDW010000197.1, on the reverse strand, counting down.
CCCTGCGTATCCTCAAAGGCGTCGACAGCAACAAAGACCAAACCTATTTCTTGCAGGCGGTGCCACGGCAAAAACTTGCCCGCTGCCTGTTTCCCTTGGGCGATTGGCACAAGCGGGACGTTCGGCGGGTGGCGGAGTCGCTGGGCCTTGCCAATCATCGCAAGAAAGACAGTACCGGCATTTGCTTTATCGGCGAGCGTCGTTTTGCCGACTTTCTTGGGCAGTACATTAACGATCAACCGGGGCCAATAAGCGACCGTCAGGGCAGAATTCTTGGCCAACACAGAGGGCTACACCAGTACACGATTGGTCAGCGCCAAGGCATTAATTTGGGCGGAATATCAGGTCGTGCAGAACGACCTTGGTACGTAATGGCCAAGCGGCCGCGACATAATACCCTACTGGTG
>JAACDW010000196.1 GCA_009936775.1 Pseudomonadota bacterium | reverse complement strand
GCGATGGTTTGTGCGATGGTCTGTGCGCCCGCCAACCGGGCTAACTTAACACAAAACCGTTAGGAGGTCCTTTTTAGCTCACCCTGTTCCACGTGGAACACACGGGCGTTATCGGCCATGGTGCCGCCCAGTAGTTGGGATGGTGGCTCGGTCGTCGTCGCAATTACTTGGCAGCCAAAGCGCTGCAATTGTGCAAAAAATCGATTGCGGTGGACCTCATCGAGCTCTGCGCCAAAGTCATCTAAAAGCATAATGGGCTGAACTCCGTCGCGCCCACAGAGCAAAGACGAACATCCGAGTAATAGCGCGCTGGCGAGAAGCTTGGCCTGACCACGAGACACCGAGGTTTTTGCGCTGATACCGCCAACCCGAATGTCCATATCTGCCCGATGTGGGCCCACATGTGTGGCCGCATAACGCCGATCGCGATCAAAGGACGCTTGCATTTGCAGCGCCGCGGCCAATTCGTCGCCGTCGAAGCCGGCGTCTGCGTAACGCAGCTCGGCCCCAAGGCCAGAAGCCAGGTGCTCAAGTGTGTTTTGGAAGTGCTCGTCTAAGTCCGCTATAAAGCGCAGACGCCAAGCGCTGATCTCGCTACCGCTGGTAACCAGGGTTTTGGACCAAGGATCGTCTTGGAGGGTGGCGCTCGGATTATCTTTTAACCACGCCCCGCGCTGGGATAGGGCTTTGCGAAAACGACGGGCCGTTTCCAAATAGCGTTGTTCCACGTGGAACAACCCCCAATCGACAAATTCTCGCCGAATGCCCGGCCCATCTAACACAAGATCCCCTACGCCCGGCAGAAGAGTTTGCAATGGCAGCAATTCGGCAAATCGAGACTGCAGCGCCACATGTTCGCCGTCAATGCGTGTCCGGTTCTCGCCTTGACTAGATTTGCTCCGTGCTAACGCGTGGTTTGCACCCACCCCCACCACGTCGCCGCGCACCAGCAGTTGGGATTGCCCCCGTCGGATCAGTTGCTTTGTTTGGGAGGAACGAAACGACCGACCGCGCGCCAGTAAAAAAATGGCCTCGAGTAAGGCGGTTTTCCCGGCGCCGTTAGCGCCAACAATCAGGTTTATCCCCTGGCCAAACTCTAGATCTACTCGCGCCACATTGCGAAAATCGGCTACGTGTAGCTTGGCAAGATACAAGAACTCTCTCGACTACAGCCTCATGGGCATAACAACATAAACGGCGTCGCTGTCGTCTGCAGATTCCAGCAAGGCAGAGCTGTTCGCATCGCTCACACTCATTTGTACCTGCTCGCTATCCAGTACCGATAACACATCAAGCAGATAGCTCACATTAAAGCCGATTTCTAGTTGATCACCGGAGAACTGCACCGCTACCGTTTCTTCTGCCTCTTCCTGTTCCGGATTGTTTGCCTGAATCGTCAGTGAGTCCGGCGATATCGCCAACCTGACCCCACGATACTTTTCATTGGATAAATAGAGGCCCGGTGAAAACCTTCTTTAAGCGTGTTGCGGTCTCCATGAAGCACTCTTGATGCATCCTTTGGAACCACTTTCTCGTAATCCGGGAACTGGCCGTCGACCAACTTCGTTGTCAGTGTGAGCCCGCCTTTTGTCACTTTCAGGTGGTTACTGCCAAGCTGAACGGAGAGGTCTTGCTCCTCCTCGTCCAACAGCCGAGCCAATTCAACCACCGCTTTACGCGGCACTATCGCCTGCTTTACTCCTTCAACTGAGGCATTGGTTTCGCAGGGTTTGCTTGCCATCGCAAGCCTGTGGCCGTCTGTGGCAACCGCGCGAATACTGTTCTCGCCGACTTCCAGCAACATACCATTTAAGAAAACACGAACGTCTTGCTGAGCCATTGCAAAGCTCACCTGATCAATCAATTTCCCGATTTGTTTTTGCGGCAAGGTGACAGTCACATCCGAGTCGACATTTTCCACTTTAGGAAAGTCTGCAGCGGGTAGCGTGGCTAACGTGAAGCGGCTGCGCCCGCTTTTAATCGTCGCGCGTTCGCCCTCCACTGAAACCGAGACATCGGCCCCATCAGGCAGCGCACGCCAGATATCCGCCAACTTCCGAGCGGGGATGGTAATCTCACCTGGTTGCTCCACTGGAACCGCACAACGGGCAATCATCTCTACTTCCAAATCTGTCCCCGTTAAGGAAAGCCCGTCCGCGTCAGCTTGAATCAACAGATTGGCCAACACCGGCAGCGTCTGACGTCGTTCGACGACGCCAGTAACCAGCTGCAGGGGTTTGAGGAGCGATTCTCTGGGGATTGTGAATTTCATTTCTTATCAACCTTACGTTTGACTTGCTGCATCTTACCGGTCTACGGCCGGTTTGCGACCGTCCAATGCCGCTCGTTGCTGTCTGCGTCGTGTTGCGTCGCACTGTTTTGTGATCAGCGCCCTCGACTTGCATTGCGCAGTTTGACTAGCCGCTGAGAAGTTTTGTTAGATTTCGATAGTCTTCTGCTATGTCGGTACTGGACACTCGCAACTCTGCAACTTTGCGGCAAGCGTGCAACACCGTTGTGTGATCTCGGCCGCCGAAGGCATCGCCAATTTCTGGCAGCGAGTGGTTGGTCAACTCCTTGGCAATCGCCATGGCCAACTGTCGAGGTCTGGCAATCGTCCTGCTGCGGCGCTTTGACAACAGATCGCTTACCTTAATGTTGTAATACTCTGCCGCCGTCTTTTGGATGTTATCGATTGATATTTGCCGGTCTTGTATGGCGAATAAATCTCGTAGCGACCGCTTCACTTGTTCGATAGTGATCCGACTGCCGGTGAAACGCGCGTTAGCAATCACCCGGCGCAAAGCGCCCTCTAACTCTCGAACATTGGAGCGAATCCGCTCTGCGATAAAAAAGGCGACCTCTTGGTCCAACGGTACGGCCTCTGCTTCCGCTTTCTTCATTAGAATCGCAACCCGGGTTTCGAGTTCCGGTGCCTCAACCTCTACCGTTAGACCCCAAACAAAACGCGATTTCAGCCGATCCTCTAAGCCATCAATTTCTCGCGGGTACTTATCGCTGGTGAGAATCATTTGCTGGCCTCGCTCCAAGAGCGAGTTGAAGAGATGGAAGAACTCCTCTTGCGACCTTATTTTTTTTGCGAAAAATTGGATATCGTCGATCAGCAGAGCATCCACCGAGCGGTAAAACTGCATGAAGTCTTGCATGGTGCCTGTTTGCAACGCCTTCACCATATCTTGCACAAAGCGCTGAGAATGCAAGTACATGACACGGGCGTTCGGCTTATACCGCAGTATTTCGTTGCCAACCGCTTGCATAAGATGGGTTTTGCCCAGACCCACACCACCGTACATCAACAACGGGTTATAACTTTGCCCGGCGTTATCGGCAACCTGCGAGGCAGCTGCCTTAGCTAGCTCGTTAGATTTGCCCTCCACAAAGGAATCAAACGTGAAGTCCCTGTTCAAATTGTGCGTGGGTCTGACTAGGTTCTCGCTGTATTTGAGGTTTTGTTTGGGTTCTGCGCGCAGTGGCTGCGCTTCGCGCATACCGCCAACACTGAGCATAACGGTGTGCTGATCGGCTAAGCCCGCAAAGTAATCACTGATTTTGGCCAAGTATGAGGTGCGGACTTTTTCCTCAACATAAATATTTGGTGCCAGCAGCGTCAGCTTTCCCTTGCTGAAATCCGCCTGTAACGGGCGCAAGTACGTTTCAAATTGATCGCCACTGGTCTCGCTTTGAAGCTGACTCAGGCACTCATGCCAATTGGCGTCGTTCAATTTCTTCGCGCCTGTCGTTGTAGCGTCTACCATCCTCGCGTCACCCTCTCTAGCGCTTCCCGCCTGCGCCTCATCCACCTTCGCGTCACTCACGTATCGTTGCCTCATGGCGGTTGGTTACTTTTCAACCGTTTTTTTGTCTTGTTGCCCTGCTACCTTTCGGTTTTTCCGCCTAAATCCTGTTGTCTTCGCTGACTCGTTTTTTTCGCCTCGGTCGTTTTTTTCAACTCGATACTCTGCTACGAGGCGTTCGAGACATAGGCTTACGATTGGACGGCAAAGATTCTATGCCTATGTTTCCACCTGACGCTACGCCATACCGATGAAAAATTTACTTTATTTTACATACCTCCAAAAATCAGCAGCTTAGCTAGGCATTGTTACCAACGGCTAACCGCCTCAACCAGCGTTGCGTGTGTGCAAAAATCTGCACAACCTGTGGATAACTTTAGCGGCCCAGGTTATCCAAAAAGTGTTCCTCACCCAACCACGGGTTGTGCACACGCTGTCAGCTGCAACAACCTCAGGTTTTCTAAGCATTTCGTCGTCTTACGCACAGCGCGTAGAGCGCTTAACAAACAACAACAAATCAATATATATAAAGGTATTAGTTTGACAGCCTTCGTCTGTGTTCATAGAATCGCCGCCCGCGGTGAGAACCGAAAGAAGAGCCCTTCTCGAGGTAACCAAACATCATTAGCACAAAGTGCTATAAGCATACGAGTTAGCCATGAAAAGAACATTTCAACCAAGCAATCTAAAGCGTAAGCGTACCCACGGCTTCCGCGCTCGCATGGCAACCAAGGCTGGGCGTCAGGTACTCAACGCACGCAGAGCCAAGGGGCGCAAACGTTTAACGGTCTAAGCTGCCATTTCAGGCGCTAACTTTCCCCGTAGCGCGCGTCTCGTTAAAGCCGAGCAATACGCCAATGTCTTTAAGAAAGGCCGCTTTGTCCGCAAAGATGGAAACGTACGAGTTCGATACGCTGTGAATCGTGCGGGTACTCCTCGACTCGGGGTCATCGTGCCAAAGAAAGGCAATCGTCTCGCCGTGCGGCGTAACCGGTTGAAACGCATTACCCGAGATTGTTTCAGAAGACACCAAGTTAACTTGCCCTCAATCGATATCATCGTACACATCACAGCAGCAGTGGATGACATCAACCTACATCGACTTTTGGAACAGGTATTGAGCGAGTTGCAATACAGTGCTTAGCTTCTTAGATGCAAAACAGACGAGGCTAAGTGATTGTGGTCACATGGCATGCCAGAGGTCTGAGAAGTAATCCATGCGCCTTGGTCTTGTACTCGAAAGGGTAACCGCGACGGCCAGCCACACAGTGCTTGCGGCTTTGTTGATGCTACTGCGCGCGTATCAGATTATCATCAGTCCGCTCAGCGCGCCGCGGTGTCGTTACCACCCGACCTGCTCGCAGTACGCTAAGCAGGCACTGGAGCTTCACGGGATCAGCAAGGGGTTGATCTTAAGCAGTCGCCGTCTTGGCCGCTGCCACCCGTTCAGCAAGGGCGGCGTCGATTTGGTGCCAAGACCGCATGACCGAAACGATTCGCAAGTCAATAACAAAACATAGATAGGGAACAATTGATGTTACCTCGGGAAATTCAAAGAATCGTGCTATTGATCGGTATGGCCGCCACTGGGTACTTGCTGATTCTGGCGTGGAACAACGACATGGAGGCGGCCAAGGTCCCAACGGTATACAGTGACGCGCCGCAGACCAGCGCAGATCAGCAGACCGCCATTGCACCAGCAATGCAGCAGCCGTTGGCAGACGATTTTGCGCCGTTAGAGGCGGATATTCCTCCTGCGCCAGTAGACAACGCACCCGGAACCCTTATCGACGCGGACAAGCCCGGCAATGCTGCACGTTTGGTTAAAGTAGAGACGCCAGCCTTACAGGTTTGGATAGATCTGCTAGGAGGCGACATTGTCCGTGTGCAGTTGCCGACCTATCCAATTTCCTTGGATCAGGCAGAAACACCATTCCTGCTGATGGATCAAAGCAATCGGCACACGTATGTTGCGCAAAGCGCCTTGATCGGTGCTCAGGGAATTGACCGCAGTGGCGCCCGAGCGCTGTTCAGCGCGCCTAACACTGACTTGCGTTTCGACAATGGCGGAGACCTGGTGCTGCGTGCCACAGTTGATGGCGCAACGGTGACGAAGACGTTTTCTTTTGCTGCCGACAGCCATTTGATTGACATTGAGTACCAGGTAACCAATCAGAGTCAGCAGCCTAAAACGATGCGTCTGCTTACCCAGCTAAAGCGCGATCGCCTGCTGCCGCCCACTGATGAAACCGTACCTCTAGCGCCTTCACCCTACTTGGGCGGCGCGTTAACAACAGCAGAAAATAATTACCAAAAAGTAGACTTTGATGACGTTGACGAGGGCAGTTTTCAAGCAACAACTGTTGGCGGTTGGATGGCCTTTCTGCAGCATTATTGTATCACCGCATGGGTTGCACCGAAGGATCAGGCCACAGCCTATTTCGCGCGCAAAACATCCGACAACTTTTACTTATTCGGCTTCACGGGTCAAAACCAAACAATCAGTCCCGGAGCGACGGCCAGCTACAAAGCGGGCTTTTATGCAGGCCCGAAGGATCAGGTGGTACTGGAAAAAATCGCTCCTCATCTGAACCTAACGGTTGATTACGGCTTTTTATGGTGGATAGCCATTCCCCTATTCAAAGCGTTGACATTTTTTCACGACATCGTCG
>JAACDW010000195.1 GCA_009936775.1 Pseudomonadota bacterium | reverse complement strand
TTGGCGATTGGCGATTGGCGATTGGCGATTGGCGATTGGCGATTGGCGATTGGCGATTGGCGATTGGAAATGCGCTGGCTTATTGCACTGCAACAATCGCTTCCACCGCAGCCAGCCGCGGCAGAAGCGCAAAAGCTAGGGTTATTCGAACTCTTCTAGCGAATAACTGTGCTCATAGGCACGCAGCCAAACCACGGTCTCTCGATTAACCACAGTAAAGTTCTGACTCGCCGCGGCAATGTATTTTTGCCATGCCTCAGTTTGATACATCTTGTCCGACCAAGCATCCAGCTCAGACAAATTTTCGTAACCAATATAGATCTGATGGGTCATATGGCCACCGGGGCTGGCTTGACCGCGCAACACTTGTACGAGCCAAATCTGACCCGGAAAATCTGCCATTTCAGGAGCGTTCATTAGCTCGTCGAGACTTGCCAAAGTTCCCACAGGGTTAGCGGCTAGAATGCTGATGGAATCCCAGTGGGTATCCTTGCTGGAAACCGTACCCCAACTTTGCATGGGAACGGTCATGCTTTGAGCGACCGGTGTCGCGATTTCGCTAATCGCTGTCGTAAACGTTTCTTGAGTCTTACTGCCGAGAAACTTCGCATTCCACTGGTCCATTTCCGTTAGGCTCGGATACAGAACGACAACACGATGGGTGGCTGGGTTGACGCCGTTAAACGTCGTTGCCTGCAACTGCACTTGGGCAGAGCGATCTTTGCCAACCGCGCTGTTCTGCAAATCATCCAGCGCTGCAGCAAAGGCCCCTGCCTTGCCCTGCTCTACCTGCCATTCGTAAACCAGCACCGGTTGCACGGCAAAGGCAGTACCAGAAAGTAGGGTAAACACTGCGACCAACCAAATGGAGACTTTCCTCTTCATATTTTTTCCTTGTTTTTTTATTTCGTGACGTGTTGCCACAAAGACAGGATCGAACGAAAGAGCCAGACACGCAAGTGTCGATGCCGCGAGGCGATTTCTGCAGCAGGCGCAAAAAAAGATGGATCAAAAAAAACCGCTCCACCTCATGCGTTAGCAAGTCAGTGCAGCGGTTTTTGACTCAACCTATTCTGTCGGGCGGTAGGCAGCTGGTGCTGTCTACTGCCCATCTGCTGAGATCGCCTAAGTCGCCGGAGCTGAGCGAATCAGATAGCCATCCCAAGGCTGGGGGTCTTGGCAAGTAGCTACTTCGTTAAAAGAAGCCTGCATCGCCTGGCCTGCTTCTGATGCGGCAAAAGCTGCACCAGCGGCCTCGCCCTCCGCAGCAGTCTGCCAATAGTTGACCCAGTTAAAATCCATCGGAGCTTCTGGATTTACTTCAAAATCCGGTGCGCTTACCGAAAACCAATAGCTTGATTCAGGATTCGCTTCGGCGCCTGCGGCGAGCATTGGCAGATACTCTTCGCCTACCGCCGCACGCAGATCCTCAGGGCCCTTACCTTCGTTCATGACACAGAACATATTGGTGAGGTAATAAGGACCGGGATCACCGGTAAAGGTCGCTGGCATGGGTTGGGGGATGTAAGTGTTAAAACCGAATCGGTCGACACCCACTTCATTGCCACAAGCCAGTACGGAAGTGTACTTGGCTTCGTGAGCTACGCCTGCCTCAGAGGCCGCATAAGCCGCCCAACCGGCGGCGCTGTCCGCCTTCGAGTTCCAGCGCAGCACCCACAAGCCGTCGTAGTCCTCGCTTTCCCAGCCTCTTGGCATATAACCAAATGCCGCCAGCGGTGGTGCTTCCATGCCGTCGATAACTGCATTCCAGTTGGTAGTCAGTTCAGCAATGGACTCCTGCGAGTAGTCTTCTCCTTGTTGGCACCACAGGTACTCGTAGTAGGCATCCGGTTCCATGGCTGGCGCTGCTGCCGGTGCAGCTTCGGCTACTTCCGGTGCCGCCGCGGCAGCCGCTGCTGGGGCAGCTTCTTCCTGCTGTGCGCAGCCTGCGGCTGCCATTAGCATCGCCGCAAACAAAATTATCTGTTTCATCAAAAATCTCCTAGTTTCTTCGTTGCATCCCTAAGGCCCCTCGGCCTGCGCGTACCGTAAACCTTCGATATACAAAGCTGCAACGAGTTTTGCGACGAATAAACCTCTCGCGATAGCCGCTGCCAGAGCGATAAACACGCCTGAATGAGGGGTATCGAACTTCCGCCTGATCGCCGAACGCCTGCTGAGCGGCGACAAGAAGCAGCCATTTGACAACTTTTACTCCATAATCTTGATCGTCAATGAAAACGATTTGCATCAACTTACTGCTGGCACTAGTGCTCAGCTCGGGCTTTAGTTGCTCTGGACTTGCCGTGGATGAACGCTCGGCCACCAGCACTACTGAGCTTCGCAAAGACTGTGGGCGCAGCATGACCCAACGGACGCGATGCAAAGAAAAGTAAGGCCGTCGCAATCAATCATGTTGCCCAGCCGCAAAAACAACAAATTATGGCCCGCAAGGAATTGATACCATGTCCAGCTTCAGTCGCAGCGATTTAATAAAGATCAAACGCTTCAAAGAAAGTAAGCGAGAGTTTGACCGCAAACTTCAGATGGGCCTTTGGTTCTATCTCGCTGCCGGGCTATTGCTATTGACAGCGCTCCTGCTCGACAGCCAGCAGCCCATGGCACAGGGTGCTCTGGCACTGTGCGCTCTAATCTGCCTAGCACCCACCTTGCGCAGCCGCTCTGTTGCCAAGCTTGTCGCCTTCATTGAGCAAAATCATGATGCTTGGATGAAACAGAACAACATTTCCAGATACTCATTGAAAACCGGCGCGTTTTTGCTGCGTCAAGATGATCTCGAAGCCGATGAAAAGTTCCATGACCCGAACTGCGAAGAATGCTGGGATGATAACGGCGCATTATTTAACTTGGACGAATACCGACAGTTGCGGCAAGCAGACGGCAGCACTGTACGTCTACCCCGGCAACCCGCCTCGCAATTGGATTTGATGACCTATTACTGGGAACGCATATCACTCAATACTGCATTCAAGCTCTACGTTTCCGTCGGTGAAAAAAACGTTGCGGCGGCCTTCAATCAGGCTGGCGGCTGAATAAGTTAAACTCCGCGTGAGCACAACGAGCAAAGGCCATCAGGGCAAAAACGATACTGATGGCAATACCGAGCCAAAACCCATAGACCCCCAGCCATTGCGACGCTAGGTACCCTACAGCAAGCCCGACCAGCCATTGCCCAGCGAATCTAACAATAAATATTGGCCGCGTTCGCTGAACCCCTTCTAGACAGGCTTGCAGAACAATTGCCGGATCGTCGACAAGCTTCATCAACGCGATACACAAGATGAGGTTAGTGACCAAGGCAGCCACTGTCGGCTCACTGGTGTAAAGCGCGGTGATGTCGCCTGCGAACCACAGCAACAACGCCATGGTTACCAGACTAAACAATGAGGCAAGAATAAAAGAGGCGACAATGCTGCGCTGAATCTCGTTGGTTGCTGCACCCCGGCCTGTTAGCAGGCCAACGCGGATCACGGTGGCTCTGGAGACTCCAAATAACAGCACGTGAGTGAGCACAAAAACATTGTTAGCAATATTATGTGCTGCTAGCGCGTCGACCCCAATCTGGGCAACAAGTACGCCGATTAACGAAATAGAACCGAGCGCCGAAATCTCGGCCAAACCCAATGGAATACCGACTGATAATATTTTCCTTGTGTCGTTTAAGCTTGACGATACCGCCCCCTGCCAAAAATTTACGGACTTAAATTCGTCCTGCAGTGCCAGGCAAAGGAACGCCAGCGACCTCATCCCAATGGTTAGCACAATGGCGTAGGCGCAGCCCTCAACGGCTGTCACAGGAATACCTAAATTACTGAACGCGAATACCCAGGTAAGAACGATCAACGCCGGCACCGAAACAAAGTTAATAACGCCGACCCAGAAGGTGCGCCCTAGGCCGTTGGAAGCGAACATCACAACGCAAGCGAACAGGTCTAACGGCACAACCCATGCACCGATACGAATAAATTCCTGCGCCAGCATCACGCCCTCAGCGCTCAGCGGCAGCGCAGGCAAAAATAACCAGAGCAAATAAAGGCAAAAGGCCGCGATAGCGGAGAACAGTGCCGCAAGGCGGAATCCGCTTTTAAGTAGAGCGCCAATTTCAGCCTGTCTCCCTGCGCCCTTGAGATCAGCCGTTATAACGATAATGGCGGAGAGACAGAGAAAGAAGAAAACGATGGTTAAAAGCAGGAGGTTGAGTGTAAGCCCCACGGCGGCTACCGCCGTGGGCGATATCCAACTGGTCGCGATCGTCGTTACAGTGACAAAACTCACATCACAGATGAAGGTAAAGATCAGCGGCCAGCCCAGCCGAAACAGTTCGCCTACCTCCTTTTGCAGGGCGGCACGGTCAGATTGCTGCACCATCCCTATGTTCATTCCGGGTATTTAAGACGCATCAAACACCCCTCTAAACGCATCGAAACAGTGCAGGCGCGGTCCACAACGCACAAAAAACGCACCACAAGCACCATCCATTCGTTCTCCCATCAACGATTTTTCCTCTTCAAGCTTTAAAACAAGGCGTTTTCGGCGTTTCGAACTGGTAAAGCGGGCTAATAACGAGACCTAGCAAGATCTGCGCCCATTGGCACGGATTTGGCAGAACATTGCTGCAGCAGTGGCACAAAGTAGGCCCAACGTAGACGAAGGTCAGTGTGTCAGAAAACGGTAGCAATAATCTGCGAGGGTTGCGTTGTCACGAGGCATTGATGCCGGCAAAGCGCCCCGCCCGCTCAAGGAGACACTGACCGTGTTTTTTACTAGCCCATTACAGCCTTGTTCCGCAGCCCAAGTGCTACAACGCTGCCTCCAGGTAGGTGTGTCCGTCGCGCTTCTGGGTGCGGCTAATTCTTTGCTGGCTTGGGAGGGTCCTTATCCCATCAGTGCGGCAGAAGACAGTGGACAGTTACTCACGGACAAACCCCTCATCGCCATGCGTGATTATTCGTGCCATCAGACTGGTGGCTTCCTATTTCGCCTGGCAAGTACATCCAAGTTCATGCGGGTTGGGAAATTGAGAGTGAAGTTCTTAGACGGAGACGGCAATCCACTCGGCTCCATTGCGCAGGAGTACAAGCTGCAACCGAAGAGCGAGCGGCTTGTTGCTAAATATTCCCCTTGCACCCAAGCGGCTGCTTTTTCCTTGCGCCACGAACCGCTGCTGTAGGCAGAGCCCTTAGCCTTGGCGGGTGCGCCGCTAGTGGGTCACTTCTCTGGCAAGAAAAGCGACAAGCGCTGCAGGCGGCTGTTGCCTTAGTACCTGTTCCACTGGTTCGATAAACCTCTGGTGGTCTATTGGCTGCTCCAGCGATGCTTGATAATTAAGAACCACTCGCACAGCGTGGTCTACGCTGGAAAGGTCGGCCTTGTTATAGGCGTAGAGCAGCAAGGCGGCCGTCAATTGGCCTTGGAACATATAGACCGGCAACGTATTGAGCCAAGCGCACACCTTTGCCAGTCGATCAAAATCCAAGCTGTTCACATCGAGCCCTCCAAAATATAGCTGGCGATGCTGACGCAAATGCCGCTCCGTTAAAAGGTTGGTTACTGCGCTCTGGGCTAGACCGATGCTTTCTCAACAGCGCGGTCGCACTTTAGGCGTGTGGTTTGGTTGCGCCTGTTACGATGGGCAGGTAAGCAAAGCAGCCCCTTTTGATGACCGTGTCGCGACACAGCGCAACCTATCGCGGCTGTTGGATCAACTCTGAGACACTGACGATTATCTGCAACGGTCTTCACGGCGTGCACACGGCCGCGTTTGGACAATTCGCTTGGCAAATTATTCGGATAAGTTCATGCGTTTCGCCTCTCTTTTTATCACCCTGCTCACCAGTTTCGGTTGTTCCAGTATCGCGCGAACGGCCCTACCCTTTAACGACCTGCCGCAACCCAGTGGCCCGTTTGCAGTAGGCACGAATACAGAAACCTGGGTGGATGCGAGCCGCGAGGAGGCCTTTACTGGCAACACGGGCGATCGACGTCGCATCGTCGTGCAATACTGGTATCCGGCTCAGTACGAGGCCAACAGCGACGTTTTCCCCTATATCGACTCGCCCGACGTGCGGCTGAACGCCTTTGCCGAAAACATGGGTTTGCCCAAGTTCTTGGTTGAGCATATCCGCGAAGTCAAAACTCACAGCGTGCTCGGTGCTGCAGTGCAACCGGCATCCGCAGCAATGCCTCTAATTGTCTTCTCCCACGGTTTGGGCGGCATGAAATCTCAAAATACGATCAATGCCGAAGAGTTGGCGAGTCATGGCTACGTGGTTATCGGCGTGGATCACGCCTTCGACTCCTACCTGACAGTATTCGACGACGGTGATACCGCCGACTACCGCTCCAGTAGCGAGGGGCTGGAAACTGAGGCAGATTTTTGGGCGGCACGAGGCCCGCAGTTGGCTACGAGAACTGCCGACATCCGGTTTATGCTCGATACTATAGAAGGCAAAAAAGCCGAGGATACCAACAGCCTTTGGCAGCATGTGGACATGGGTCGTGTGGGCATGTTCGGCCACTCATTTGGCGGCGCTACCAGCATCATGGCGTTGCGCGATGACCCCCGTATTCGGGCCGCCATCGCACTGGACGGCTGGATGGTGCCCATCGCCAAGGAGGTCATTAAGGCAGGGTCGCAAAAACCCTTTCTCTATATAGGGCAAGAAAGCTGGGACGACCCATTAAACTATAGAAAACTGGACAAATTCATTGCCAGCAGCGATGCCACTGTGACTCGTAAACTCATACCCGGTACCAAGCATATGGACTTTGCCGACGCCCCCCATTTGTCCAACTTCGCCAAGCGCTTTGGCTTTGCTGGCTCGGTGCCAAGCGCCGAGCTCCGACAAATGTTGAATACCGATATTCTGGCGTTTTTCGCCAAACATCTGGATGTCTATCAACCCCGTCAGGAACAACTGCCATGAGAAATGTTTACTTCGCTGGTATCGCGATAGCTATTGCCAGTTTGCTATGGCTTACAACGGGCCGCGAGGACAGCAAGATATCGCGGCTGAGCTCTGACCCGCTGCCTGACTTTGGCCAATACCAAAATGTTGTTGAAAAAAAACGAGCCTTTTTCGACTACCTACGACCTCTTATCAGCAGCAATAACGAGCAGGTGCTAGCACACCGAACACGCCTGAGCGCGATTGCCATTGCACCCTTGAGCGAGTTATCTCGCAGTGAGCGTAGTTTTACCCAGATGCTCATTGAACGCTATGAAGTGGACGAGACTCTCGCGCCCGCCGCTCTGCGCGCGGAGCTACTGAACAGGCTGGATATTGTGCCTGTTTCCCTAGCACTGAGCCAAGCGGCGAAGGAATCGGCATGGGGGACTTCGCGTTTTGCGCGCCAAGGCAACAACCTATTTGGCCAGTGGTGCTACGAAAAGGGCTGCGGACTTGTGCCTCTGCAACGCGGTGCCGGTCAGGTGCATGAAGTGGCGCGTTTTGCCAGCGTCAACGACGCTGTAGCCTCCTATCTGCGCAACATCAACAGCCACCGTGCTTACAGCGATCTACGCAGCGCGCGGGCCGCAATGCGCGCGCAAGGCCAGACAATCAACGGCCTCGCGTTGGCCGCCCACCTGACCCGCTACTCAGAACGTGGTCAGGCCTATGTTGACGAAATTCAGTCCATGATTCGTTTCAACAAACTCGACGCGCTGGACACGCCGTCGCCTGCGTAGCACGGCAGATACTAACCGATGATTTGACCACGGTGCGCGTGACGGTAACCGTTGGCGCTGTCGAAAGCGATAGCACCGCCGATGACCACGGTATGAACGCCGTGCGCATCGCGCACATAGCGGCTGCCATCGCCCGGCACATCTTGCACGAAATGCTCGGAGCCTCGGTCAATATGCGCCTCGTCAAAGAGCGTGATGTCAGCGACGAAACCCTCGCGCAGCATGCCGCGATTGCCCAGCCCCCAGAGATTTGCCGGGTCTGAGGTGATTTTTTTCACCGCGCTTTCCAAACTCATAGTGGCCTGATCACGCACGAAGTGTCCGAGCAGGTAACCTGTGTCTCCATAGGTCGCAAATGACAGAATGTGCGCGCCACCGTCGCTTGCCCCCACCATCACGTTTGGATGCTTGAGCAAATCACCGACCAGCTGGTCATCGTTATGCCCCATATCTGCGGACAAAAAGTGTGCCTCTAAACCTTCTTCAAGAGACAGATCAATCATTGCGTTCAAGGCATCGCAGCCGCGCAGTTCAGCAATTTCGCGCAGGCTTTTGCCCACCAAACCCTGATTTTCCGGCGTTTGTACCTGACGCAATATCAGTCGCTCCCACAGCGACATCATGCCTTGGGCCTCGGCGATTAGAGGTGCGCGGGTATCCGCTTGTTGCAGCTTGGCGATGATTTGATCTGGCGCATTGAAACGCATCAGTGCGTACCACTTGGGTAAGCGCATGAACAGTAAGCTCGGCACGGCGAAGTTGAAAGAAATATCAATGGGCCGAGTTTGCACTTGGGGCCAGACCCGCGCACCCCGGGCGGTGTGTTCCTGTACCCGCTGCAGGATGCGCTGGGCACTGTCTGCGTTGTCGTGGCTGACAAACAGTGGCGAGAAGGTCGTGTTAATACCGTGCTTGAGACTTAGCTCGGCTAACTGGTCTACCCGCGCTAACGTCAGATCCGAGTCATAAAATTCGTGCACCACCTGCAAAATTTTATTGTGCTTCGACAGAATCGCACACAGCGCGTCAAGCTCAGCGGTATCCGCATAACGACTAGGGACCGGTTGCAAGCGCTCGTCCATGTCAACAAAACTGGTGGACAGTCCAATTGCCCCTGCGCATAGACATTCCTCAAGCAAAGCGCACATCGACTCAATTTCCGACGCATTAGCGATGCGCTGCATCGATGCCTCACCCATCACCCATAGGCGCAGGACGCTGTGCCCAACCAACTGGGCCACATTGATGTCGAGATTTTCACCGATACGCGCGAGGAACTCCGGGAACGTTTGCCAGTTCCACTCAACCCCTTGCGCGAAGGCTTTGTGGGGCATTTCCTCAATCTGATTGAACATACCCACGAGCTTCATGCGGTGTTCTGCTTTCAGCGGCGCCAACGACAGCGAACAGTTGCCGGGCACTATGGTGGTAATGCCATGCTCTATCGCGGGCTTTGCAGCGCCATCCCACAACAGTTGCGCGTCAAAGTGGGTATGCGGGTCGATAAATCCCGGCGCGACAACAAGGCCGCTGGCATCGATTTCCTCAGCGGCTTCTTGCTGCCCACGACCGATCTGCACAATAACGCCGTCTTTGATGCCTATGTCGGCAACAAAGCCCGGCAACCCGCTACCGTCGACAACCTTGCCATTTTTGATGACTAAATCGAGCATGTTCTCTCCTATTCCACTCCGTTATACACACCAGTTATGGCATCTCGTACTTGTTCCCAGCCGTGTCCGATCAATTGTTCTGCTTGAGGCACACCGCAGTTCTGCATAAGCCTCGCGGCCGTTGCCTGATCTAGGGCAACCTCCGAGCAACCGCCGTTACTAAACGTCAGAGAAACTATGATTTCCGCCACACCCTCGTGGGCGGCAGCCAGCCGAACGGCTGAAATAATCGCAGACATTACTCGAAAGTTGTCAGCGGCGGCTCTAGGAACACAATGTCGCTGGGCAAAATGGGGTTGCCCATTTCACCTGTGGCTTCATCAATAACGCGCCTAGCGAACACATGTAAATTCCAGCTTTGCAGACTCGCCACCGCCTGCTCCAGCGATTCACCGCTCAGTTCGCGTTGGGCAATACTGTGCCATGTGTCATTGGTCTGCGGATGTATTGATTGACGCTGCGGCAGCGGCTTTTGAACACTATTCGACATGCTTTCCCTCGCCCAGAAAACCTTTCTTGCCGACTAACTATAAGGCAACTTGCACCACAGACCTAGTAGCGGAAAGCGCCCAAATCATTACCAAAACGAGGCGCAAAAACGCAGAAGAATAAAACCGGTTTGTTACCGTGGGGATTCGCTAACGATTGTGGTTATTGCTTTATCGCACCCACTTTTACATAGTTTAGGCGTTAGGTAAGCAAGACAGCGGATGGGGGAACAATGTCAGATAGCAACGAATACGGTAAATCTATTGATGTGGTCATTGTCGGTGCTGGTTTTGCCGGCATCTATATGCTGCACAAGCTGCGTCAACAGGGGCTGGAGGCCCGAGTTATTGAGGCAGGTTCTGGGGTCGGCGGCACTTGGTACTGGAACCGCTACCCGGGTGCGCGGTGCGATATTCCCAGCATGCAGTACTCCTACCAGTTCTCTGACGAGCTTCAACAACAGTGGGAGTGGAGCGAAAAGTACGCAACTCAGGGCGAAATTCTCAGTTACGCCGAGTACGTAGTAGAACGCTTTAGCCTTGCCGACGGCATGACCTTCAATACCCGAGTCACCGCCTGCCACTATCTCGACGCGGCGGACCAGTGGCGAGTTGAACTGGACAACGAAGAGCATCTACAAGCCCGCTTTGTGGTCATGGCAACAGGCTGTCTGTCCAAGCCCAACTACCCAAGTATTGATGGCCTCAGGGCGGCGACAGTGCCCGTGTACCACACGGCCCAATGGCCCCACGAGGGGGTCGACTTTAGCAACCGCCGGGTCGCTGTAATTGGCACCGGCTCCTCTGCCATTCAAAGCAGCCCGATTATTGCCCAGCAGGCCCAGACGCTGACGATTTTTCAGCGCACACCAAATTACTCGATACCTGCCTACAACGAGCCTTTAGACCCCGAATATGTCCGGGATTTGAAGTCGCGGTACCGCCAGTACCGAGAAGAAAATTGGCAGCGCGGCTTTGGCGCGGACTTTGATGACAATGACGAATCCGCGCTGGCCGTTTCCGCCCAAGAGCGACGTCAAACCTATGAAGAGCGTTGGGCCAAGGGGGGGCTCGGTTTTCTCGCGGCCTACAACGATCTAGTCTTCGACATGCAGGCCAACGATACCGCGCGGGAGTTTTTTAAGGAAAAAATTGTCCAGCGTGTCGACGACCCTGTGCTTGCGGAAAAATTGGTGCCCACCAACCCTATTGGCTGCAAACGGCTATGCGTCGATAGCGGCTACTACGAGATTTATAACCAAGACCACGTGCACCTGGTGGACCTTAACGAAGCGCCAATCAGCCGCATCGACGGCAACGCTGTTGTTGCCGGCGACGCCCGTTACGAGGTGGATGCTATCGTCCTGGCCACAGGATTTGATGCCATGACCGGTGCCATAACAAATATTGATGTACGAGGCCAACAGGGCCGAAGCCTGCAAGACAAATGGGCCAGCGGCCCAAAAGCCTACTTGGGTTTGGCCACTGCAGGGTTTCCAAATCTGTTTCTGGTGACGGGCCCGGGCAGCCCTTCTGTGCTATCCAACATGCTGCCGTCTATCGAACAGCATGTGGAGTGGATTGCCGACTGCATTGCGTACATGAACTCGCATCAGTACCGCGCCATTGTGCCGACACCCGAAGCAGAGCAAACATGGGTTGAGCATGTTAACGAGATAGCCGATCTGTCTGTGTATCCCGGCTGTAACTCGTGGTATCTAGGCGCCAATGTAGAGGGCAAATCACGGGTGTTTATGCCCTATTTGGGCGTGCCCCCCTATGTTGAGAAGTGCAACGAGGTGGTAGTCAATGGCTACGAGGGCTTCAAACTTTCGGCAAGCTGATTGCCGGGCAGTTTGACGGCAGACGACGCACACGGATGTCGAGCACTGAGACTCAAAAGTAGGGGCCGAGCATGGCGGACTTTTATCAACCCGGGCAGCGACAGCTGCAACAGGAATTTCAATCCACCGCCCTAGCGGACCGACTCGAAAAGATCATCGTGCAACCGCGGCTCGACGAGGCCGCTCAGGCCTTTATTGCGGCGCAAGATCATTTTTACTTGAGCACGGTGGACGCGCAGGGGTTTCCAACAGTTTCTTATGAGGGCGGCGCTCCGGGCTTCGTGCAGGTAGTCGATGCGAGCACACTGCGATTCCCCTGTTTCGATGGCAACGGTATGTGGCTCTCTATGGGCAACATTGCCGATGTGGGCAAAATCGGCATGCTCTTCATCAACACGGTGCAACCCCATCGTGTTCGCGTACAGGGCAATGCTCGATTGCTACGTGACCCGCTAGTGCTCGAGCAGTGGCAAGACGTTGGGCTCGCGGTTGAAATCGCTATTGCCAGTGCTTGGATTAACTGCCCGCGCTACATTCATCCCATGCAACAACTCGGTCAGTCACCCCATGTGCCAACATCTGACCTACCGACACAAGCGGCGCAATGGAAGTCTCTAGAAATCGTCGCCGACGTGCTGCCGCCGCAGCCTCATGAGGTAAAAGACGCGCCTGCATGATGGGCGCAGATTCAGTCCAATAACGGCCCGATTGCTGCGGCTATTTGAGCCTGCACCTCGACCAGCAGCGAATGCCGGCCTGGCCCAATGGCAGCCTTTTCCACCCCGACAACGCGCTGCAGCAAACCTTGTTGCTCGTAGTGGGCGATGGCCGCTTGATCGTTCGCCGTCATGCCCACAGCCTCTGGAGCAAATACAAAAACCGGTTTGCCGGTGTAAATGGCCTCTGCCAGCATGCTCAGACTGTCCTGCGTACAGACGACAAAGTCGCAGTGGCCGAGCAACTCGGCCATTGCCCGCTCGGGATTGGCTGCCCACCAAATGCCCCGATCTAGGGTGATACTTTGATCAGCCAGTGCCTGCTGAATGGTTTGCTCAGCAGCCTCGCCAGTACGTCTGGATGTGGTCAACTGCCACCGTATGGCACCCTGCCCTTGCATCCACGCCGACAACCGCTGCCAATCTTGCGCATGAAACGTGCAGCCTGCGCCATCACCGCCAATCAACACACAGCCTATAGGCCGCCTGTCAGCCGTCCCCGGCGCCCCTGTTGCGACTAAATCCTCGTCCGGGCCAGCTTCGGACAGTGAAAGGTCCGCGGGCGGTAGCGGTAGCACTACATTGTTCTTCGCTGAATCAGGGACTACGGTAAAAACGCAGTCGACAAAGGCCTTTGGATAACGCTTGCTGGTGCCGCTGAACACAGATGGCACAGCAAAACGCGCTGCTAGGGCACCCAAGGCGTACAGGGTATCGCCGCCGGAACTGATTATTAGGTCTGGTGATTGTTGGGGCCAAGGGCCGCGGCGGTAGGCCAATGGCAACAGCATCGGCAACACTACCCTAGGCAGCAGGCCAGCGCATAGTCGTAGCACGGCGCGCAACAACGCTGCGCGCAATGCAACAGGCACCCATATGGCCTGCACATCGCGATGCGCGGCTAAGGCTGCTACTAGACCTTTCGACTGGCTCATATGCCCGGGCCGATCATCGCTGAGCACCCATACAATGGCAGCCTGAGTCGAGCCTTTATCAGACGACTGATTCAACAAAAATCCCAGCCCTTTTCACCGGCACCTGCCGCCTGTCGACAAGCCAGCCACGTTTTTCGCGCTCACCCTAGCCGGTTTAGGCAAGCCCCTTGGAGACCGCGAAGGCCCGTGCGGCTTGGTCCTGCAGCTGCGGTAGCAGTAAATAATCCGCAGCGGTATGGGCCAACGCCTTGGCTCCGTCGATAACTGCGGCATCACCGCTTTCCGAGCGCGCCCAGCGCGCAAATTCGGGGTTATGAATCCCCACGTTGGGCGGCGCCACAGCGAGCATAGGATGAATTGACGGCACTCGATAACTGACATTGCCCATATCGGTGCTACCAGCGCCAAACTTCAGTGCTTGGTCGTGCTCGACAAAGTCCCTACCTAACCGCTCCGCATGTTCTCGAAACCGTTCAGCCAAGGGCCAGTTGGTGTTCAAGTCGAGGTAATCGACTCCTGCCCAGTTCACTTCGACGCTACAACCGCTGCCCGTGGCCCCCGCCTCGAAGCAGGCCTGCACTCTTGGCTTCAAAGCCGCCAGCGCATGCTCATTGGCAGCACGCACATAAAACTGCCCGACGGTTCGGTCAGGCACAATGTGCGGTGCCGCGCCCCCTTCGGCCACGATGCCGTGGATGCGTTCATTGGCGCGGATATGTTGGCGCAGATTCGAAATCGCCTGATACGCAAGCAGCAAACCATCCAACGCGTTGACGCCCTTATGCGGCATTGCAGAGGCATGCGACGCCTTGCCGTGATAAATCACATCGACTTCAGCAACGCAGATCGACGGCATTGTGGCCAAGTTTACGCCTGCTGGGTGGATCATTAGCGCCGCATCAATATCCGTAAAGGCCCCAGCACGGGCCATCAGTTCCTTACCACCACCG
>JAACDW010000031.1 GCA_009936775.1 Pseudomonadota bacterium | reverse complement strand
AGAACAGTGACAGAACAGCGAGAGCGCGCGGATCGAACCGCGAGCCGTGCTCACTTTTATAGAGCGTAGCCAAATGCGGGAGGTTTGCTCTTGCACACAGCCTGGTACAGAAACTTTCAGCGCGACATCGACCACTGCCTACCCATGCAGTGCAGCCTTTGCGATCAAAGCTGTAGACCATCGAGTCCGGACCATCTTTGTGCCCTTTGTCGATTGGCACTGCCCCTTAACACCCATGCCTGCGAGCATTGCGCCCTGCCACCGGACGGCGAAGAACCGAGGCATCTGCAAAGCCAACGTACCGATTACGCCAACCCAATCTGCGCTGCCTGCCTGTCTAAACCCCTCGCCGACCGAGCCTTGGTGCCGCTGCTGCATGCCGGACCTGCTGCTCATCTGGTGCACCGTTTGAAATTCAGTAAGGGCGAAATCGAGGGACTGACGCTGGCGCAGACTATGCTCACCCATGTGAACATGCTGCCCAGTGCCGAGCACCCTGATCTTTTGATCCCAGTACCCATGGCCTATTGGCCAGCCGTGAGGCGTGGTTTCAATCAAAGCATGGCTCTGGCCAGCCACATCGCCCAAGCCTTAAAGCTGACAGTAGCTGCGGACTTGCTGACACGCCGACGCGGACCCGCCCAACACACACTAAGCCGCGCCAGACGCCAGCAGCTGGCCGCAGGCAGCTTTCAATGGCGTGGACAGCGCGCAACTCGGAGATTGCAGGGCGCCCATGTTGCAGTGATTGATGATGTACTGACCACAGGCGCTACAGCACGGGAAATCATAAAAATACTGCGTTTCCAGGGCGCCGCGCGGGTCGAGATTTGGTGTGCCACCCGAACACCAAACCCGCAAGCCTAGTTTAGTCATCCCTGAGTTTGCTTGCGGCTTATTAATAAGCCTGCGGCGCGGTGGCCCATTGCTGATACAGTGCCCTCATGCAATCGGACGACCCTATGACCAATCATGCCCCCTACGATGCGCTCACGCCTGATGCAGTGCTCGATGCCATGGAGGCAATCCATTTTGAGCCTACTGGCGGCCTAACCGCACTTAACAGCTACGAAAATCGGGTCTATCAGGTTGCGCTTGAGGACGGCTCCTTCGTCATTACCAAATTCTATCGGCCCGAGCGTTGGAGCGACGCAGCCATTATCGAGGAACACGAGTTTACCCAAGGTTTGTTCGACGCTGAGTTGTCTGTGGTGCCGCCATTGCAAATCGATGGCAGCAGCGTCTTTCACCACTTGGGGTTTCGTTTTGCGGTTTTCGCCCGTCAAGGCGGGCATCCACCGAATCTGGAAAACGAAGACGATTTGGAGGTACTTGCCCGGTCCATCGCGCGGCTACACGCCTATGGCAACAGCAGACCCTTTCAGCATCGGGTGACCTTGAGTGTGGATCGCTTCGGTTACCAAAGCCGAGATTTCCTGCTGCAAAATCAGTTTATTCCGTTAGAAATGGAACAAGCCTACCGCTCCATCACCGAACAATTGCTGGAGCGGATCGCGCCGCTTATGGCCGACACACCGGCCAGCGCCATTCACGGCGATTGCCATATGGGCAATATTCTTTGGCGCGATGACACGCCTCATTTCGTGGCCTTTGATGACTGCATGAGTGGCCCACCCATACAGGATTTATGGATGTTGCTGAGCGGCGAGCGCGACAACCAAACTTTGCAGCTCAATCTGATTCTCGATGCCTACCGTGACTTCCACGACTTCGACCTGTCAACTCTGCAGCTGATCGAACCATTACGCACACTGCGCATCATGTATCATGTCGCTTGGATCGCCAGACGCTGGCAAGATCCGGCATTTCCCTTAGCGTTCCCAACCTTCGATTCGGTAAATTACTGGTCCAACCATGTACTGGCCCTGCGCGAACAGCTGGCCATGCTCGACGAACCACCGCTGATGTACATGCCATAAGTTACGCCCGCGGCCATGTTTTCCGCGGCTGACTAAAGGATTCCAAGCTCTTGGCGATTGCGCCAGATGTTAGCGTACTGCTGCAGCAAGTAGGGGCGCTGGTCGGCGTCTAGCGCTTGCAGTTGCTTGGCCAAGGCGCGCACTGAGGCATTATTTTGCAACTCCTCACTGTCTGCATCTTCAAGCAAAGCCTTGGCGTAGCGGTGGGTTGGGTACAAACGTGTGCTGGCCACGATGCTTTGGTCAAGCTGGGCGGCAAGATCTTCGATACCACTGGCTTGCGCGATAGGCTCACCGAAACTCAAGCGCACCCTACCTTTGTTGCCCATCAAACCCTGCACCATACTCTGCAAGTCCTCTTGGGCCGACTTTTGATAGCTCCCATACTTATCGATATGGGCCAACTCTTGCGCCTTACTCGGCCCACAGGGGTCTAGCTCGTAAGACACTGATACAGGTACCACTGGTGCCAGACTTAGCATTATTGCTAACGGATCTTCTTTAACGCGCTTATCACGATAGGCCAGTTGCAGCATTTTTAGCAAAGCCGGATCTGTGCGATCAAAGCCATCCTTGGCGCGACCCGGACGCTGAGCGATCCACACTGAAATACCCTGCCGCAAAGACTGCTGCATGTAACGACTAGTGCGATGCAGGGCTTTGTATTGTGCTCGCACCCCGGCAACACTGCGCTCCACTACGAAGCTTTTGTACAGCCGCATCAAGTCTGCAGCCAGCGGATTAACCAGTAGGTTGTCGCCAACGGCCATACGGCAGGTGTCATGACCGGCGTCATGAAGCAGGTAGTTGAGCAAACTAGAGTCCATCAAGATGTCGCGATGGTTGGAAATAAACAAATAGTTTTTATTGGGGCTGAGCCGGTCTAAACCGCTGACCGAGAGCCGATCTATGCTGCGATGGATAACCGTCTCAAACAGCCCGGCGATGACATTTTGGCAGTCGCGCACAGATTTTAAGTTGCGCGTCTTTAGGCGCAGTACGCTTCGGGCCAGCATCCGTCCCGCCCAGCGCCTACCGAGCCAGCTGGGCATGAGCAACAGGCTCGCGGCCTGGGCCAAGTCTCGTGATGCAACCAGCCGCGCCAAAACCTTGGGCACCTCGTGATCGTTATAGGGTCGTATGGCATCAAATTCAGACATGGCTTTCCTATTCTTCGCTGCAATGCCACCCGCTAAACCGGCTGCACACCCAAACCCTTATTTAGCGCACTGGCGCAAATCCACATACCCATCAACAGCAGCAACGCGAACACGCCACGCTTTAACGCCGACTCTGAAACCGCCGGAGGAAACCGGCGACCAAGCCAAGCCCCCAAAATCACCATGGGGGCACCCAAGCTCGCATATAGTAGTACCGCTGGAGACAGACTGCCCTCGAAAAACACAATAACCGTGCGCGTCGCCGTGGCGAGAAAAAAGTAGCTCAGCAGCGTGGCGCGAATCGCCGCCACTGGCAAAGGCTGCGAGTAAGCGAACCATCCCAGCACCGGGCCGCTGGCCGAGAACAAACCACCAAGAAGGCCGCCGACAAGGCCCATGGACCAAGTGAAGGGGTTGACCGATACCTGTGGCCAACTGCGTGGTCGAATGCTCATAGATAACCCGCCAGCGGTGATGAAGACACCAAGGCAAAGCTCCAACAGCCACAATCTAGTGTCATTTAGGTAAAGCATTAGGGTGTAACCCAGCAGCAGCCCTGGCACGATACCCAGCCCCAACCAAAAGAGTATGGGACGGTGGACATGCTGCACACTGCCGTGCAACGACAACCCAGCATTGAGTATGCTGAGCAAACTCACCATGGCCGCCAGCGTAGGAATATCCAGCAGCCGCAGGCCGCCAATCACCGCTACCGCAATCATACCCAGGGCGAAGCCGGCGACAGTTTGCACGTAGCTACCAAACAGCAGGACCAACAAGACCAAGAAAAAAGCGGTATCGAGCATCGCTGCAGTTTGCCACAGCAGGAGCAGCTACATTTTGTTTTGTTGCCAGAACCGAAACACTGCGGATTTTTGAGGCCCCGGCGCATCTGTTAGGGTAACGCTAAACAGTAAGGGAACCCTCGCATGGATCTTGCGCTTTACAACAAAACGCCCTCGTAACCGGCAGCCACCGCGGCACCGGACAGATCATCGCCAAGACCTTGCTCGACGAGGGTGCACGAGTGCTCGTCCACGGCATGACCCAAGAGCAAGCTGAGCAGGCCGTGGCGACATTGGGCGGCGGCACGCCAGTATGGGGCGACATTGTGAGCACCGAGGGAGCACAGCAGTTGCTT
>JAACDW010000194.1 GCA_009936775.1 Pseudomonadota bacterium | reverse complement strand
GAACTTTACCAACCGGGCATAGGCTCTATGCTGTCACGGCTCGAAAAGAATGAACTGCTCAATGTGCGCTTGGTCGATCAGCCTGCGCAGTTGTTGCTGGAGGAACTTGCAGACCGCTGTTTAGCGGAAGTGCGTATTTTCTTTCCAGATCCTTGGCCGAAAAAGCGCCATCACAAGCGGCGCCTGATTCAGCCGCAATTCTTGCTGCAGCTGTATCGACGTATGCAAGTGGGCGGTATCGTGCGGCTCGCCACCGACTGGGCAGAATATGCCCAGTGGATGGTCGAACATTTTGCCGAGCACCCCGGTTTCGAGCTTGTTAGCGATAACATTCGGGCCGCTCAAGCACAGCCCACACCTAACGTGGACGCCCAAGAGGTGCGAGGAACAACGAAGTTTGAAGCGAGGGGTGAGCGGCTTGGGCATGAAATCCGCGACCTGCAGTATCGAACGGTGGCCTTGGCAGACCTATAAAAATCGCTCTAGCACAGTGTCGAGATAACGCAGCCCCAACGCCGTAGTCGCGCAGCGATCGCTTGCTACCAACCCCTGTTGCACGAGGTCCTGCCATATCGGTTCGATATTTGGCCAAGCGATATGAGTGCGTTCAGCGAAAGTGTCTTGGCTTACCCCGTCAATGAGTCGCAGGGCATTCATCATAAATTCTAGTGGCAGTTGGTCCGCGGCCACACCGACTGGCTCGCCGTTACAGGGATCCTGCTGATAAAGCCTCGGTTGGGTCCGTCGTTGGGTCCGCAGCAGTTTGGCGTCCTGACTGAATTTGCCATGTGCGCCGGCGCCGATGCCCAGATAGTCGCCAAAACTCCAGTAGGTCAAATTGTGCTGGCACTGTTTCCCCGGCTTGGCAAAGGCCGATACCTCATAGCGCTGCCAGCCCGCCGCGGCCAACAGTTCTAGCCCGGCTTCTTCAATTTCTTGCAGCAGGGCATCCTTGGGCAGAATGGGTGGGCGCAGAGCGAACTCGGTTTTGGCCTCAATGGTGAGCTGGTACCAAGAAATATGCTCCGGCCGCAGGGCAATGGCCTGACGCAAGTCCGCGAGAGCGGCCTCCACACTTTGGCCGGGCAAACCCCACATTAAGTCGATGTTGATATTGCTAAAGCCCGCTTGTCGCGCACGGGCATAAGCCTGTTCGGTTTCATTGGCACAGTGCACGCGGCCCAGAGCGGCGAGCTGGGCGTCGGCGAAACTTTGTGCGCCGATGGAAAGGCGGTTGATACCGGCCTCACGATAGTCATTGAATCCAAAGTACTCGGCGGTACCGGGATTCACCTCCAGCGTGACCTCAGCGCCCTGGTGGGGTATTTCGCCGAGCAACTGCTGCAACAGTTCAGGCTCGAACAGACTCGGTGTGCCGCCGCCAAAAAAAACCGAGTTAAACTGTTGAGATGGGGTTTGCGCGAGGCGCTGGGCCGCGAACGCCTTGTACTGCTGCTGCCAGTCTTTGCGCAGTGCCTGCAAATAGGCTTTTTGGTCGGTACTGTCCTTCAACGGGTGGGAATTGAAGTCACAGTAAGGGCACTTCTTGACGCACCAAGGGAAGTGCACGTACAAGCCAAGTACCCGGTTATCCAATCTTGGATCGGTCATTTAGGGCAGCTCTGAACAGTTCGTGACTCGTTTAGCGATTGCCTAGCCATGCGCATCGAGCAAGCTCAGTAACTCAGCGCAAGCCCGGCCGCGGTGACTGACGGTATTTTTTTGTACCTTCGGCAGTTCGGCTGCCGATTGCTGCAAATCAGCCAACCAAAACAGCGGGTCGTAGCCAAAGCCGCCTTGGCCCCGCGGCGCGGTGAGTATTTCCCCTGGCCATTTGCCTGTTGCGATGAGCGGTGTAGGGTCGTCGGCAGCCCGCAGTAACACCATGCAGCAGAAAAAGTAGGCACTGCGGTCTTCATGGGCCACCAGCTCCCGCAGTAGCCGCGCATTGTTGTCCGCGTCCGAGGCGCTATCGCCAGCATAACGCGCACTGAAAATGCCCGGAGCGCCGTTCAGTGCGCGAACGACTAAGCCACTGTCATCGGCAATACACGGCAGTCCTGTCGCGGTGGCTACCGCACGCGCCTTAATCAGCGCGTTTTCAACAAAGGTCGCGCCGTCTTCCACTGGACTTGGAATATCGGTATCTGTTTGATTGATCAAGTTAAAGCCGATATTGGCAAGCATGGGCCGCATTTCATCGACCTTGCCCCGATTGCGTGTGGCCAGTACCAAGTCCACTAGGGTGACCAGTAAAGCTTTTGCTGAAGCTTCAGCGTCGTGCTGGCGTCGGCTCCTACAACGCTGGCATCGACATTGATGCGGTGTATTTCTTCATCTGCGTGGCGAATGGTCGCGAGGTAGTAAATGGCTTCACCATCGATCACTTCGCTAAAGCTCAGACCCTGACGCTGCCCCAGCAGATTTTGGCTGGAGCCCGATAGCTTCGCGCGTACCCCGGCGCCATCAGAATCGATCACTGAAATGTTGCACAGCGCCCGATCCTTGCCTCTGCGAATAGCATAACGTGCGGCGATTTCTGGCTGCAGCATGGTGGTAGGGATAACAATGTAGTGCAGCTCATAGTCGCCGAATCGTTGCATTTGTTGCGCATGGGCTGCTGCCGCGCCAAGCCATAGCAGCATGGGGGCTGCCAACGCCAGCAGCAGTCGCAGCGCATTGCAATTGAGTTTACTGGTCATAGCTGTGGCTTTGCTCATGCGGGTCTTCCTCAT
>JAACDW010000193.1 GCA_009936775.1 Pseudomonadota bacterium | reverse complement strand
GAGGTGCTGGTTGTTGATATTGCCGCCCAGCAACAACGTTGGCGACGTCCGCACGGTGGTGAATCGGGGGTGATTGATCGGCTGCTGGCTCCGGGCTGGCCGCAGTTGGGTGGCCCGTTGCTGACCAGCAACGGATTGTTTTTTATCGGCTCCATGATCGACAGGACGTTGCGCGCCTACGATGTCGAGAATGGCGAGTTGCTTTGGCAGCACGAGTTACCTGCGCCGGGTGTGGCGACGCCGATGAGTTATTCGGTAGCCGACGAGCAGGGCCAGCTCAGACAGTTTATTGTCATTGCTGCCGGCGGTGATTCGCGTATTCCGATGGGTCGCAGCGCCGATTATGTGGTGGCTTTTGCCGTTGATGCCGACGCGCTAGAGTAGCCCCAATGTCCGCGAACGATTGGGAGAGAACCGCAGATGGCTACAGCGACACCCTTGGCCGGTATTACCGTGCTGGATTTTGGTCAGGTTTATAACGGTCCGTACTGCGGTTTTTTGCTCGCCCAAGCCGGTGCCCGAGTCATCAAGGTTGAATCTCCTACTGGCGAATCGCTGCGTGGCCGCAGTGGTAGCGCCAGACCCAGCTTTCCTTTCCGTATGTTCAACAGCGCCAAGCAGTGTATTACCGCCAACATCAAGCACCCTGAAGGTCGCCAACTGATCCTTGATCTGGTGCCGCAAGTTGATGTGGTGCTGGAGAATTTCTCGCCGGGTACCTTGGCGGACAATGGCTTGGGTAGTAGCGTGCTGCGCGACCTGAATCCGCGGCTGATTTATGCCTCGGGTACAGGTTATGGCGGCAGCGGTCCCTATCGTGACTATCTGGGCATGGACATTACCTTGCAGGCCATGAGCGGCGTGATGAGCGTTACCGGCGATGCAGACAGCCCGCCCACTAAGGCCGGTGCGGCATTTTGCGATATTTTGGGCGGCGCGCATTTGTACGCGGGTATTGTCTCGGCGCTGTACCAACGTGAGCAAACAGGCCAAGGCGCGGTCATTGATATCTCAATGCAAGACTGTGTGTTTCCGGCTCTGGCGACCCAGTTGGGTACCTATTTTCAGCTTGGCCATCAGCCGCCAAGAACCGGCAATCGGCACTCGGGTATGGCGCTGGCGCCCTACAATGTTTACCAAGCCAAGGACGGCCATGTGGCCATGATTTGTTTTCGTGGCGAGCATTGGCTGCGGCTCTGCGATGCCATGGGAAGACCGGAGTTAAAAACAGACGAGCGCTTTGCCCGCACCCGCGACCGGGCGCGTAACATGGACGAAGTCGATGCGCTGGTGCAGCAGTGGACCAGTACCCGCACGAAGACAGAAATTTTCAGCATTGCGCAACAGGCCGGCATGATCTGTGCCCCAGTGCAAACGCTGGACGATGTGGTTAACGACCCCCAGCTACTCGCCCGAGGCACCTTGGCCTGGACCGAGGACAAATGGGGCGAACAGTCGCTGAAATTTCATACGCCCATACGCTTTAAAGACATGGACACCCCCAGCGTGCCTGATGTGGCCGCCTTGGGTGCCGACAGTGAGTCGGTGCTGCTGGAATTTTTGGGCCTCGATGCGGCAGCGGTTGCTCAGCTGCGCGACAAACAGGCGATTTAGACGCAACTCAATGAACCCTTTATAAAGCCGTCTAAGCTGTCCAGCCGTCGACCTTCACTGTTTGCAGATAGTTGGCTGTGCTAGGCTCTTGCACCGGTTTGGCTACAGCGACGATCCTATGAGCGACGACAATACCCCCAACGTATTTAACACCATTGAAGAAGCATTGACGGCGATTCGTCAGGGTGAAATGGTCATGGTGGTTGATGACGATGACCGCGAGAACGAGGGGGATCTGATCATGGCCGCCAGCAAGGCGACCCCAGAGGCTGTGGCTTTCATGATTCGTCATACCAGCGGTATTTTGTGTACGCCCATTCTGCAAGAGCAGGCGGTGAAGCTGCATTTGGACCCCATGGTTTCGCGCAACGATGCCCCCATGAGCACCGCCTTTACCGTGTCCATCGATTACAAGGAAGGCCTCACGACGGGTATCTCTGCCGAGGAGCGGGCGGCGACTACCCAAGCCCTGACCAATAGTAATGTCAGCGCCGATGACTTTGTGCGTCCTGGGCATATCTTTCCCTTGGTCGCCAGACAAGGGGGGGTGCTGGTGCGTTCTGGGCATACCGAGGCGGGCACTGATTTGGCGACCTTGGCAGGACTGCCGCCGGTAGGTCTGCTGGCAGAGCTGGTGAACGACGACGGCACGGTGCAGCGGCTACCCGAGCTGATGACGTTCTCGCGCGAACACAATCTGAAAATTATCACCATTGCGGATTTAATCGCCTACCGACAGCAGCGCGAACAGCTTGTGCAGCGCAGCTACGAATTTGCGGTTTCAACCCCTATCGGCAAGGCGCAAGCCTACGGCTACAAAACCAAGTTCGAAGACGCCGAGCACATTGCCGTGGTGTTTGGAGATATTCATGCCATGGAGTCGGTACCGGTGCGGATCCACCGCGAGAAACTGGTGGAGGATATTTTTGGTGGTCAATCTGACGAGCATCCAAGCAATCTGCTCAACGCTGCTATGAAGCGTATCGAAGCCTTGGGCGGCGGTGTGCTGATCTACCTGCGCACCGGATTTGTCGGCGTGCCGATGGAGGATTTCGAGTCCCAGAGCCGGGAAGATGAGCGTCGCAGTCAATGGCTTGAGGTTGGAGTTGGGGCGCAAATTCTGCGCGATTTGGGTCTGAGCCAAATCCGCTTAATTGCTGGTCGCAACGTCGAGTATGTCGGCGTTGAAGGCTTTGGTCTGACTCTGGTTGATACCGAGATGCTCTAGCGCCGCGCCGCCAGGTTAGCGGCGGTATTGGAAAATGGCCTCCTGATCTTTGCGTCCAACGTACACGATGCGTAAATCTTCACTGCGCGTGTTACACAGTCGGCAGCGCAGCTTAGAGCGCATTTTGTGTACCTGAGTGTCGCCACCGAGCTGCTCGATTAGCTTCTCCACAGCTAACTTGGTTTGCCGCTGACAGGGTTCGCATACCGCATAGAGATGAAAACTATCGACCAAGTCGCTGAGAGATTGCATGGTGAGCTGCCTGTTTGGAAAATCCTGCTAGGCGCAATACTGTATAAATATACAGATATGGAAATCAACTAAAATATCAACTTTTGGTATGCATTGCTCAAACATGCAGAGCATTCGGCCCAATACACTCAACCGGCTGGTTAATGACTTGGCGAAAGCCGTAAAGGGTGCCACAGTGATTCAACCACTCACGGCTTAGCAAGCGATTATGGCAACAGCTTCCAACGATAAGGCACTACCCATTGCCATCACCATGGGCGACCCGGCAGGGGTAGGGCCTGAGATCATTGCCCGCGTACTCGGCGACTCCGGCACCACTGTGTCACTTGGGCAAACGCCGTGGATACTCGTTGGCGCGCCATGGTGCCTGGCCAAGGCGGCCGACTGCTTGTCTCAGTCTCTACCCTCTATGCCGTTGATCGCCCACCCTCGAGAGGCCGCGCCGGGCTGGAATTTGCTCGACTTGGGTATCGCCGAACCCGTAGATTTTCGTTTTGGCCAAGTACAGGCCAGCTGCGGTGAGCTGGCGGTGCAAGCTGTGGAGTGGGCGGCAAAGCGTTGTTTGCAAGGCGAGCTTGCGGCCATGGTCACCGCGCCTATCAATAAAGAAGCCATTCACGTTGCAGGCTATGTTAACGATATAGGCCATCAGGAAATTCTTGCCCGGCTGGCAGGGGTCAGCCAGACCGCGACCATGCTGATGACCCCGGGTTTGCGTGTGGTGCATCTTTCTACCCACAAATCGCTGGCGGAGGCCGTGCGTTTTGTCACCAAGGAGCAGGTGCTGGGCAAACTGCACCTCATTCATCAAACGCTGAGCCAATGGGGATTGAGCAACCCGCGCATCGCTGTGGCGGCTGTAACCCCGCACGGCGGCGAGGGTGGCTTGCTCGGACGCGAGGAAATCGAAGAACTCACGCCTGCGGTCACTCAGGCTCAGCAGGATGGCATCGGCGCCGTTGGGCCACTGCCCGCTGACTCGGTCTTCAACCGCGCCATTGCCGGTGAATTCGATGTGGTGCTGGCGCTGTATCACGACCAAGGCCACATCGCGATCAAAGTGCACGACTTTCATCGCTCGACGACGGCCACCATGGGCATTCCCATGGTGCGTACATCGGTAGATCACGGTACCGCCTTTGATATTGCTGGCCAAGGCGTGGCGGACGCTACCGGCCTGCGGGCTGCGATGCGCGCTGCCCAAGCCATAGTCACTGCGGATTTGGCGACATTGGCCTAGCAGCTGTGCAAATAGTTCGAACCGGCTCTGGTTTTGCCAAGTGCGACAACTCTTGCCTAACGCTCGCTGGCTATACTGTAGCGCTCTAGGCTGGAGTCCATTAATGGCGCAAATCAAGATATTCGCTGGGCATGCTGAGCTTGGCGCTAACCGCGAACGTATTTCTGACGCCATTCATAGCGCGCTGGTTGCAGCCCTTGCGTATCCGGCTGAAAAGCGTTTCCAGCGCTTTTTTGCCTTAGCTGAAGACAATTTTGTTTATCCGTCAGATCGTTCAGATCGTTACATCATTATTGAAATTTCGCTGTTCGAAGGTCGTAGCGTTGAAACGAAGAAAGCGCTGATTCGTCACCTCTTCAAAAATTTCGCAGCCGATCTTGGTTTGCCGCCCAACGACTTGGAGATAACGCTTTTTGAAAGCCCCCGCGAAAATTGGGGTATACGCGGCCAACCCGCTGACGAACTCGAATTGAACTACACGGTTGGCGTCTGATCGGATGGGAATTGCTGTCGGTTTTAAAAGTGCCTGATCGGGTTGCTGAAGAGTAGGCGCGCGGTCCTAGCGGCATGTTCTTTTGCCATAGCGCCTATGGCACACTCCTTGGGTACTCAAACTAAATGTTCATAGCCGGGGGGTTGCCATGAAAGCTGCAGTATTTAGAGAAGTAAATGTGCCGATGGAGATTGAGGAAGTTACGGTTTCTAAACCGGGTCCGCGAGAGGTTCTTATTCGTACTCAGGCAGCTGGGATCTGCCACAGTGACATGCACTTTTTCAATGGCTCCTACCCCGGCAGATTGCCCATGGTGCTAGGCCACGAAAGCGCCGGCATCGT
>JAACDW010000192.1 GCA_009936775.1 Pseudomonadota bacterium | reverse complement strand
TCACTGACATGCTGCAGCGCATGCGTGAGCTTGCTGTTCAGGCCGCAAACGATACCAACAGTGCAACCGATCGCCAGAATCTGCAGAGCGAAGCCCAGGCTCTTATCAGCGAGCTAGATCGAGTTGCAGCCCAAACGACATATAACGGTCAAGCTATAATGAACGGCTCGATGCAGTCTAAATCCATACAGGTAGGCACAGCAGCAAATCAAAATGTTAGCGTTAGCGTTGGCGACCTAGGCTCGGTGTCTCTCGGCCTTTCCCAGTATCAGTGGGAATCGACGAAAAGCGGTTACAGCCACAGCAGCGCCAACGACTATGTCAGTACCAGTGATCCCAGCTATCGTCAGGCAAATGAGGTTCTCGCAGCGACGTTTGGTTATGCGGTGGGGGACACGATTCGTTTCGTCATGGACCAGGGGCAGCCTACCGAGCATATTTCGCAAGCCTATACAGTGGCGAGCATCGGCTCTACGTTCGGCGCGGATGCGGAGGGTGTCATAACTCTGACGCAGGACCTCGCCGCCGCAGACCAGAGCAAAATTGACACCGGCTACCTTGAAATCTTTAAAGCTACTGGACCTGCGAGCGCTGCAATCGACCTCACTACCGGTGCAAGTTCAGCAATCACTTCAATCGAAAACGCGATAGCGCAGGTTTCGTCCCATCGAGCAAACCTCGGTGCCTTACACAATCGTTTGGAATACACCATATCTAACCTTATGAACGTCAGTGAGTTCACAGCCGCTGCGCGCTCAAGAATCGAAGACGCAGATTTTGCTGCAGAGAGCGCGAGACTTACGAAAGCTCAAGTGCTGCAACAGACAGGCACTGCCATGTTGGCTCAAGCAAATTCATCATCTAATTTAGTGTTGTCATTAGTTCGATAAACTTAAGCAGCCTCAGCACTCCAAACCCCCGGTTGAGCCGTCATCTGCGGCTTTTTCTTTTTCAGAAACCACCTCTAATGTATGCAGCGCCTCCCCTGAGCTACTGATGTGCAGCTAGAGGCTGCGCCCCCCTATCTAGCTCAAGTGCTGCTGACGCTGCTATCACTCACAGTTAACTTCTTGCTTACACCTCTTGATAGCCTCTGCCGATACAAATAAAGGGCCTTGGGGGCCCTGAATTCGTCAAAGGTCTTTGTTGGTGCCTATTGTTTGGGCAATATTGCCAATGCTTTTTTGTCATTGACCACAGGGGTGATGGTAGCGTCACACACCTCAGACCAGGGATTAACGTGCCTAATCGCAAGAGTTGGATCGTCGGTTTCAATCAGCACAATACCGCTGCCAGAGGTTAAGTCGTGATACCTCGCGAGTTTCGTAGAACCTTCCGGGAATTGAGCATTTAGTTCCTCCAGTGTCATCGAGGCAAACTCTACATACGCCGCTGAATCGCACTTGAAATTAACAAGGTATACGTGACCGTGTCCGTCGGCATACGCGACATTGCTCAGCAACAACGCAACCGCTACAGCAAAATATTTTTTCAATCTAAGTCTCCGAAAGTTTTTAATGCCACCTAAGTATATTTGACCTTTCGCCCGAAATTAACACCACAAGGTGGATTAGATTCTCCGATAATCAATCGACCAGGAGATTTCGCAGCGAAGAAACGCTACAACGAAGAACAAATCATCAGGGCCATCAAGCAGCATGAGAGTGGCACCAAGGTCTTTGAACAGTAATCGCGCCTGACGAGTGGTATGTGAGACTGATCAGCTTGCCGACTGAGTCTTAAACCAGTATTGGTAAATCGACCCAAAACTTTTTTCCATGGCGAGCGATTTTTGATTCTTCTCTAACCGGCGAAGCTGGGTTGGATCCTGCCCGTCGGCCACCTGCGCCCAAGCCATCTGATGTCCTTCTCTCGCGGCCTTAAGAGTTACCTTAGTATAGCCTCCGATGGCGAGGCGTTTCTCTTTACGCACTCCGCCCAGGCTTATCCAATATTTGTTGGGACGTTTTGAAACAAAGAAATGGCGGAGCGTCGATCACGCTCTTCCCGAGCCCTTTTACGTTGAATGGCCTCGTCCGCTTTACGCTGTTCGGCGCGATGCGTGGCCTAACTTTTTAGGACGATTTCTACGTAGCCAATTTTCTTGCGTTGTCATGATTTAGAACATCGATACAGAGAAATTTCGATAGCTGTATCCAGCTGATTCAGCTTGTCCTGCAATAGGCTTAGTCCCAACATGTCAGCTTCTACGCCTCGATAATTGCTGCCGGGACTGTCGCATTCGATGAATTCAACTTGCCCGTCGTCGGTCGACGCATGATCATCAAGGCCAAGGTCATAACCCCAAAGCAGATCGTATGCCTGCGCGTTGGGAGAGTTCTTTAGAATCCACGTTTCCTCGGCGAAGCCCTCCTCAATCGTGTCATCTGGGTCAATTCCATCCTCTTTCCACAGGTCGAGATAACCCTCTGCTCCATGCATGTAGTTATGGGCGAACTGACGCCACGTCATATCGTCGAAAAGGGGTAGTTCCGAATAAGGATCGCCCCAATTCAGCGTGTAAGACCCATTACCCGCATAATCATGCGCGATCAGCTCTATCTCCGGGCTTCGCGGCGCCATGATCAGCGGCTCTCCGCTGTTCGCGACGTGCTTGCGCGCTAGCTCGTAGTACGAAGGAAGTATTAGGCCCGCACCTACACCGATTAAAAAGTTCCGTCTGGATAAATCCATTCTCGTGCTCCTGTAAAAAGTTAAAGCATCGGAATGAATCCAAGAACCCATTTGGTTGCCGCGTGCGGCCACATAACTAAACCACCTTGCTTGGGTAAGCAGGTTGGCGGGGACATAGTCCCACTCC
>JAACDW010000030.1 GCA_009936775.1 Pseudomonadota bacterium | reverse complement strand
GCCCAGTTAAGCCCAGTTAAGCCTAGGTAGCTTGCCGGGCTGCTTCGATCTTTTCACGCGCATCGCCAACCGGGCGAATCAGGCATTCTTGGGCGGCAGTGGCAACCATTGCGCCGTCGCGGTTAAAGAAGTGCCCGCGCACGAACCCTCTGGCGCCACCTGCGTTGGGCGATTCCTTAGCAAACAATAGCCATTCGTCAGCGCGAAACGGTCGGTGGAACCAAATCGCGTGGTCAAGGCTGGCACCGTGCACAGTGCGCTCGTTCTTGTCGTTAGTGGTCAAAGGCCCATGGGGCAGCATCGACGTGGACATAAAATCCAGATCCGACATGTAGGCTAACAGCGCCAAATGCACCTCCGGATTATCCGGCAGCGGGTCTCTGGATTTTAACCAAGTATGCTTATAGGGGGGGTGTTCGCCTCGGTTCATCATGGTAATTCGCTCCACCGCGCGGGAGTCTATGGCGTCAAAACGAAAGGTAAAACGCGCCATTTCTGGCCGAGTCTTCGCCAGTTCGGCATAGGTTTCTAGGTCCCCACGCAGTGCTTCTGGTGGCGGCACATCGGGCATGGGCAGCCCATGATCTAGCCCTGTCTCGGCTTTCTGCCAAGAGCAGGCCAAGGTAAATATGGTTTTACCGTTTTGAATGGCCGCGACGCGCCGAGTGCTGAAGCTGCGTCCGTCACGAATTCGATCAACCTCGTAAAGTATGGGCCGGGTCCAGTCGCCAGCACGCAGAAAATAGCTGTGCAGTGAATGCAGGCTCTGTTCGGCATCTACGGTGCGAAACGCAGATGCCAGTGCTTGGGCTAACACTTGGCCACCGAAGACATGTTCGGTGTTGTGGTTTTGGCCGCGAAACAAGTTTTCTTCGATGGGTTCCACATCGAGAAGATCAATGATTTCTTGCAGGACTTTGTTCATGAGGATTCAACTGAGGCGACTACGGGGGAGCATAAACTATCCGGCGCGGGCATGGGTATTTTGCCAACCCCTCAATGACTTTTTCTGTTGGACGATCTGCGGATCTGAGATACTGAAAGGGTCAAATCCGCGCAAGGAGCGATTATGAGCATTGAAGTAAAGCAGATTCCCTGTTTGAGCGATAACTATGGCTTCCTCGTTCACGATACCGAGAGCGGCGCAACGGCGAGCATCGATACGCCGGAAGCTGCGGCGATTAATTCAGCACTTGCTCAGCAGGGTTGGACGCTTACCCATATTCTTAATACCCATCATCATTTCGATCATGCAGGGGGCAATGAGGAGCTTAAGGCGCAGTGGGGGTGTCAGATAATAGGTGCTGCCAACGACGCTCATCGTATTCCCGGCATTGATCAGCAGGTGGTTGATGGTGAGTGGTTTCATTTGGGTAATAGCGCGGTGCAAGTACTCGAGGTGCCCGGCCACACTCTAGGGCACATCGCTTACTACTTTGCCAATGACAAAGCAGCCTTTGTTGGTGACACATTGTTCGCCTTGGGCTGCGGACGTATGTTTGAGGGCACTGCCCAGCAAATGTGGGCGAGTCTGGAAAAACTCA
This sequence comes from Pseudomonadota bacterium, assembly GCA_009936775.1. GTDB lineage: Bacteria > Pseudomonadota > Gammaproteobacteria > Pseudomonadales > Azotimanducaceae > UBA4421. Next base: position 1,912 of record JAACDW010000030.1, on the reverse strand, counting down.
TGGCCTTACCAGATGAAACCGTTGTCTATTGTGCCCACGAGTACACCCAAGCCAACGCGGCATTTGCCATCACAGTGGAGCCTGACAATTCAGCCCTGCAGCAGCGCACTAGGGATATCGCTCGACTTCGTGAACAGGGTATTCCCACGGTGCCGACGACTATCGGATTGGAACGTCAGACCAACCCCTTTGTGCGCCCCCACAGCGATGATTTGCAGCGTACTATCGATTGTGTTGGCGCGGATGCTGTGGCGATTTTTGCAGAGACTCGTAAGCGCAAAGACAACTTTTGAGTCAGCCGACCGGCGCTTTCGCTGAGGCGGCGCAGCAGCAGCGCCGGGGTTTGCTTTACGCCGTCGCCGCTTACGGAATTTGGGGCGTAGCGCCAGCTTACTTTGTGTGGGTCGGGTTCGCAGCGCCGCTGGAAATATTGATGCACCGAGTTCTTTGGTCCGTGCCGGTGCTGGTGCTGCTGATTACCGTCACTGGTCAATGGACGGCGGCTCGTGCACTGTCGCGGCGCGAAGTTGCACTGCTGTTTGTTACCGCCCTGTGCCTGAGCGCCAACTGGCTGACTTTTATTTGGGCGATTCAAGCCCAGCGTATTGCCGATGCAAGCCTCGGTTACTTTATCAATCCACTGATCAATATTTTGCTCGGCTGGGTGTTTTTACAGGAGCGCTTGCGGCCCCTGCAGTGGTTTGCTGTCGGCATAGCCTTGCTCGGGGTTGGCATAGAGCTTGGAGTTCGCCAAACCATGCCGTGGCTGGGTCTGACGTTGGCTCTAACGTTTGGTTTTTATGCCTTGCTGCGTAAACAGGTCAGCGTGCCTGCTGCGATTGGTCTTTGGGTGGAAACCATGCTGATGCTACCAATCGCGCTGCTATTTCTACTCGGGCTGTTGGCCGAAGGCAGCACGCGCGAGACTGGCCAGATTATGCAGCTCGCCCTTGGAGGGGTGATTACCGTTGTGCCCTTGGTGTGTTTTGCCGCAGCTGCATTGCGATTGCCGTTAGCTACCCTAGGCTTTGTTCAGTATTTGGCGCCTAGCTGCGCGCTGATGCTGGCGATAGTGGTGTTCAACGAGTCGGTTCCACAGGTGCGTTGGGTGACATTTGGCTTTATTTGGACCGCCCTGGTTGTCGTCACCGTAGAAAACATCTTCAACCTCCGTAAACAGCGCAGACTATTGGACAAAGAGGCTGTTTAGGGGGCTAAGCGTCTGTAACTGCTGCCATCGCCGCCTGTAGGGAAGCCATGCTGCGAATATAGGGCTCATAGCGCTGCAGGGATGCTGGACGTGCCGCTGCGGCTTGTTCTGCGGCAAGGCGGCTTGGGTACACGCCAAGCAGGGCGACGTAATAGATTCTGCCCTTGACCCTAATCGTAGCTCCGGATAACACGTCGAGTTCTTGGGCGTCGATAAAGGCCTGCAGCTCTGCCTTGGACCCCAGTGCAATAAGCTGCACGGCCCAATGATCGGCAGGTAAGTCTCGCAGTGACGGTATTGCATCGAGGGATTGTTGCACGCCAACGCTGGTGCCAGCGGGTGCCGGTTGCGTTGGGGTTATCTGGTTGCTTTACCCAGGCGCTGCTTTTTCCTTATTGGTTTCGGCCAAAGAGTCTGTAACAGCAGCCAGCGCGCTATCTGTTTGTCCAGATTCTGTCGGTGACGACCAGTCGAAGCGCTTGTTTTTGCGCTCTTGCTGCCGCGCCTGTATGTCGGCAATAGTCCGGCGTTGACATGACCAAGTTTGGGGCCCTTGCTCGCAGTACCAGCTGGTTTCTTCGTTGGCCGCAGCTTGTGGTTTTTGATTTTTGGTTTGGGCAGGATTGTTACTGCTGCAGCCAGCGCCTGCCAGCGCCAGAGTAACCCACAGAATACGAAAGTCGATCATAGGCTAGGGCTTCT
>JAACDW010000191.1 GCA_009936775.1 Pseudomonadota bacterium | reverse complement strand
ATCGCTGGGACTTATCGCATGCATACCGGCAATGGTGCCACACAGCACTGTTTGGCCCTTGTGCACTCGCAGATTTTGATTGTGCAATTCCCCAACCAGCCAACGGAGCGAGGTGATTACTGTCTCTCGAAGGTCTGAACCGGCTACCTGCACCACTGGTACATTATTGATCTCAACGGTGAGCGGCCCGGGCATATCAGGTAATGCAGGTGCAGGGTCGAGCGCATGCACAACCCCAGCGTGCAAGGCGTTGTTGGCAATCAGTTCGGGGGCAGATGGCTCAGCCCGAAACACTTTGTTATGCATCTCTATCACCGCGAATACTGAGTCGATGGCAGTCATCACTGCCTGATCAGACAGGTCATCAGGCGCAAGGCTCTGCGCCAACCGCACTGCTAACTCCCCTTCAATGGCAGGTTGAGCAAAACCCGATGCTTGCAGGTGCGTTGCACAGGGCCATTGTTCGGAGGCAAAAAGACGCCCCATCACCGGATGATAGATTCCCATGGATTCTCGCAGAGGCGGCGATACACAACCGACCTTGTAGCCGATCAGCGTCTCACCGCGCTGCTCACGCAATCGACTGACCGCCGCCTGAATTTGATAGGCTTCGGCGGTGCTGAATTGACGATGTGCAAATACGCTGCCAATTTCCTTGTCGTCGTAGTCCCTGAGCTGCCGATACGCGATCCGATTAACGTCCATCACAGTTGCAGACGCAGCAACAATAGGTCCCATAGTCTTTGCCAAGCTTGCATCACGGCTTGGGCAGATGCCGCTGCAAAAAACTATTGAGACCCCCATAAGCCATAGCAAATTCGGGAGAGTTAGGCACCGCTGCATACGCTCCATGCGGCAGGCCTTCAAACACCAACAAATCGGCCGGGATATTTGCGCGCCTAAGTTTCATGTGCACGCGTACCGTATCGCTCAACAAAATATCTCGAGTTCCAGACACCAAGTAAGTCGCAGGAAAACCTGTAAAGTCCCCAAATAACGGCGACAGTAAGGGGTCGTTTAGGTCCTGGCCATTGGCAAACAATGCCTGCAGTTCGCCGTGAAAGCCTTGAAATGTGCCAATCACATTATCGGCCCCTTCGTTCGTCACCACACTATCGCCACTGTGCGTTAAATCTGCCAGCGGGGTGCCGAGGAATAGTACTTGAGGTAACTGCAGATCTAGGGCTTTGAGCTAGTGGCATGTGCTTAGAGCCAGGTGCCCGCCCGCAGAACTGCCGCCCATTGCAATACTGGCCGGGCCAAACTGTTCGGCCAGAGCTCGGTAGACTGCCACAACATCATTTAAAGCCGCAGGAAAAGGCGACTGCGGCAACAGCGCATAGTCCACAGAAATGACTCTAAGGCCCGTGACCGCTGCAATCGCCGCACCCTCAGCGGCACCCATGGCTCCGCCACCGAACAAATAACCACCGCCGTGTAAGTGAATGAACACATGGCTATGGCCGTCGTTAGCGGGCTCTATTGGGCTTATATCGTGCACGCCGACACCAGCAATTTCCTTGCGTTGCACGCGAACCCCAAACTTTGCATTTAAGAACGCTAACGTCACCTGATTCGCTGCGCTGTGTTTATCGGCGATGGCCTGCCAAGCGTCATAGGTAGTTGGGAACTCTGTCTTTTTTTTCTGCACATTGGGGCCACCCACTGCTGCCATTGCCATGCGCACAGGGTCACTGAGATGGCTCGAGAACGTGAGTTCTTTTTCAGCGACCACCCAACTCAAAGGGGCTTTGACGTCTGCAGTGTGTGCATGGACGTTGAAGCCAATAATGCAGATGACCACAAGCAACAAAGCACGTCTAACAAAAGCCATAGCTCGAGCATTTGACGCCACCGTTTGACCTTGCAGCACCGAGTGTTGTTCATTAGGAACATTCAAACCAGACTCTCCGAAACGTTATCATTGACGAAAACAACACCCGACCCAGAGGCAACTAGGCATTGGCAGCTACTAAACCTCAATTTAGATGCAGCATCTATCCACAAAACAATATCAGTCGATAAGTATTTGTTTCCTATCCCATAAGCTTCCCCGATTCCTGGCTTGGTTACGACTGCAAGCTTGATGGCAGGACACTTATCTGAAACGAGGATTGTTGCGTGCTTCGGTAACTGGTTGGCCGTTAGCGGCGCAACTGCAACATCGCCGGAGTTTGCAGCACCAAACAAATCTTTATAAACAAACCCGGTAGCGGCAATGATCGCGGTCCGTTGCCACACATTGTGTTAAAGTATTGCTTATCGGTTAAAACCTTTTTAATAGTGTCATGTTATGGATATTCGACAACTTGAGCACTTTGTTGCTTTAGTAGAACTTGGCACGGTGCACGCCGCAGCCAAGCATCGTTTTATTTCTCAGCCCGGTTTGAGCGGTAGCATAAAGCGACTCGAGTCGCAGCTCGGGACCGCACTGTTTGAGCGCGACGGGCGGGGTATGCACACGACAGCCAAGGGCAGGGATTTTTACGTGCACGCCAAGCAGATTTTGGAACAGATGCGGCTTGCTCGCGCAGACTTAGACACTGGGCTGAACAGTATCGTTATCGGTTTAGGCGAGGCTAGACTGTCGGAGTTTGCCGGCTATTTAACAAATGAGTTAGAAGCGAGTTTTCCGTCTATCCGCTTGTCTTTCGTTGAAGGTCATATGGACGCGCTGGCCCCGCAATTACTGAACGGCGATATTGATTTAGCCGTCATTTACGGTGATCTGAACTTAAATCCCTTACCGCTAACGGTGCGACTTCTGGCCCGCAGTCAGTGGATTGTGTTCTGCCGCTCAGGTCATCCACTCACTCACATTGCGAAACAAGTACCCATCGCGGAACTTAAGAAGTTCGGTTTGGTCAGTAACGGCGCTGCGCCGAAATCCACACCCTATCAGCCAATCTTTCGGGATCGCAAAACAAAACTGCTGAACGATTCGCGCTGCGTAATCGCAGCCACAGAACAAATGGCCAAGGAACTTATCCTCAATACAAACCTACTAGGCTATGGTCCTAGGTACAGTATTTATCAGGAACAATTGCGCGGCGAGCTGGTAGAAATCAGGCTACCCATCGAGAAGTATTTCATCGATATAGCCATCGCCAGAAGACAAAATGCCCATTCGGCTGTGCTAGACCGCATTGTTGAATCAACTGAGGCTTACTATCAGGGACTAAAGATCAGCTGACGCTGCGGGTATCTGCTGTTCAATCTGCGCATAACTGGGCGTTATCGGATGATACGTTTCTGTTGTTTGACGTCGCCGACAGAACTGCAAAGAATCCCCCTACGTTTTATTGGACCGCACTTCCTCGGACCTCATGCGAACAGTGTACAGGCGCTGCATGTCTTGCGGTATTTTTGGCGGTCAATTTGCTTGGAGGGGACTGGAGGAATGGTGTCACGCAGCATAGCTTCGTTTTTATTTGCCCGCGCCATTGCATGGCTTTTAGGTTCGAGCAAAAATTCTGATTGCTCTCGCGCTGCCAAGATAACCCCAGTGCTAAGCGCACCGGTAGCGGGCAATCCACTGCGCAAACCCCAGCGCTCGTAGCGGCATGCCTAGCGTAAAACTCGACAATGGCTCAATCGTGGGCGAGCCTGTTGCGATAACCGCCTGTGCCGAAGCCACCAACAACACCCTATTTCCACCTAAACCCCGGCACAAAAATTCGTGAGCGCACTGTGCAACGCCATCGGTGCCGAAGTAATGCATCGTCCCGCGAAGCGTCACCGTTGGCACTGCAGTGCAAATACCAGCCTCATGCGTTACCACTTTTGCCTGTTCATGGAGCTGTCGAGATGTCCTCGTTAAAACCCTTTTCACTTAACGATATGCAAGGGCAGCGCCACACATTTTCCGCCCAACGTGCAGCGATCGTCTGTTTTATAAAAGACGATTGTCCAACCTGCCGAGTAGCGCTGCCGGTTCTGTCTGCATTCATTGACAGCGCATCTGAGCAGATCGATTTTTTCGTCGTCGGGCAAACCGAAGCGGGAAACCGCGCGCTGATAGCGCAGTACAGCCCAAGTTTCGACATCTTAGACGACAGCGCCCTTGCCGTTTCATTTGCGGCAGATATTCAAATCGTCCCAACATTGCGCCTCCTTGACGCCAATGGGCACACAGCAAAAGAACTCGTCGGCTTTGTAAAAACCGAATGGCAGGCATTGGGCACAGAATTGGTTGCAGATAGCGGTCCGCTCAGTGTCGACTGGAACGCCCTACCCGACTGGCTGCCCGGGTGTGGCTCTTTATCAGTAGATCCATCGAACTATGAGCGGCTCAGAGCTGCAGCCGACAACAGTCCAATCCGCGCCCGGCGTATCGAACTTGGAGGCCTCGATGATGAATTTGAATTCATGTTCGACCAAGGCTTTTCCGATGGTCTACCGGTTATTCCCCCTACGCCCGAGCGTGTCCTCAAGATGCTTGATGCAACGACACGAAATGCCCAAGACATTGTTGCTGTTATGCCGCCCAATATGGCGCCGGTGAGCGTCGAGAAAATTGCGATCAACTGTGTGCTGGCTGGATGTAAACCCGATTATCTACCGGTGGTCATTGCCGCAGTGGAAGCCGTATGCACCGACGACTTCAATATTCACGGTGTCATGGCCACAACGATGGGTGCAACCCCGGTTATGGTCGTCAATGGACCTATTCGCGAACGTATAGACATGAACATGGGTCTCGGCGTGCTCGGTCAGGGCAACCGCGCCAACGCGACGATTGGCCGAGCGTTGCGGTTGGTAATCCGCAATGTTGGCGGCGCGGTACCCGGGGGTACTGAACGCTCCACGTTTGGTAATCCCATGAAGTTCACGATGTGCTTCCCAGAGTGGGAGGAAAAATCTTGCTGGGATGCGCTGCACGTTGAGCGAGGTTTCAATGCAGAAGATTCCACTGTGACAGTTTTCGCAATGTCAGGCGGGCCCAACCTGATCATCGATGAAACGTCCACGCTTGCCAGTGATCTAGCAGTTACCATCGGTGCCGCGACGACGACCATGCTTAACGCCAAAGCTTACGGTTTTTCCAATTGCCTCATCGTCGTGTCGCCGGAACATGCAGCGACTTTCAGTCGCGACTCTCTCAGCAAACCTCAGTTGCGCCAGCTGATACATCACGCCAGCGAAAAAACCGTGGCTGAGCTCATTTCCAGTCCGGGATGTACACCTGAACAAAAAGCGCACTATGAAGCGTTAGGAGCAGCCACGCGATTAGCAAAATTCGGTTCGGATACAGACATCAATATCGTAGTTGCCGGCAGTCCTGCGGGCAAGTGCAGCGCATTTTTCCACGGCTGGATACCGCAGAGCATCGGCTCCGTACCCGTGACACAAAAGATAACGCGCTAATGACAACTGCTTTTTTTAATACGGTATCAATCACAAAGATTCCGCCAAATTGGAGACCCTAGAATTACAACAGTCGTACTGTTAGATCCCACCAACGAAGAAACTCCGGTAACACGGCACATTTCCCCAAGGCCGCAACATCCTAGTGGTCGCGTAGGTCTGTTGGACATCTCCAAACGTCGCGGAGATGTTTTTTTAGACCGCTTAGAAGAGACTCTTGCGCGGCGCCTTGCTGACGTTGAAATCAATCGGTATGTGAAAGCAACCTTTTCAAAGCCCGCGCCTGAAGCATTGCGGCATGAAATCAAAGCAGCCAATGACTTTGTCGTAGTTGCGCTCGCTGACTGAGGATCATGCACATCGTGCAGTTTGCATGACATCGTGTGGTTCGAAATTCAGAACATACCGGCGGTGGCGATTGCTTCACAGGAATTCGTCGATGCCGCGAAGACTCAAGCAGATGCACTGGGCATGAGCGATGCCAAGTGTTTGTTTGTACCCCATCCAATACAAGATGCCGATGATGCACAAATGGTCATCAAAGCGGACGCTATCGTCGAGCAACTTATCGGTTGCCTAAGTGAAAAAACAAAATGAATAAAGCGGAATTTTGGATTGCTCGCCCAACGCACTACTGGATGATGAATACTCCATTTGATCCTAGCTTTGGCTATGGCAAAACCTACGAAAGTGCCGGATTGGATGGTTTATTACTGTTCGATACACAAAATTTGTCCCCAGAGGTTTACGTCAGTTTGGCGGCTGTGGCGAAGGAAACTACCACACTGAAATTGGGCACCGGTGTAACCAATCCGCGGACCAGACACGCTGCGGTTACCGCTTCGGCGATGGCCACATTGAATGCTGTCAGCCAGGGTCGCGCCTATCTGGGGGTCGGACGCGGGGACTCTGCGTTGGCACACATCGGCTACGTACCCACCGGGGTTGCCGAATTTGAACAATATGTGGAGCAGCTTGGTGCGTATCTTCGTGGCGATGCAGTGATGTTCCCAATGGACAGTGATATCGAAACGCTAAAGCTGGGCGATCACCCAGAAGCCAGCCGATTGACTTGGATCGAAGGTGCTCAACCTGTACCCATCGGCGTTGCCGCCACTGGCCCCAAGGTTATTGAGATCGCAGCCACTAAGGCCGATCGAATCGACCTGCAGCTTGGGGCCAACGCCGAGCGACTGGCGTGGGGGTTACAGATCGCCCGCGATGCGCGAGCGCGAGTTGGGTTGGGTGCAGTCGCGGCCTCCGCCTATATCAATATGGTTGTCGCAGACGACGCTGAACAAGCCTGGCAAATGGCTGTGGGCGCCATTACCAGCCAATCAAGATTTTCAGCAATGCACGGCAAGGTTATTGGCCCCGCCTCAGACAGCACAGCTCAGACGTTGTCCAAAATCCATACTGCGTATGATATGAATCAGCATGGCCTTCACGACCCGGGCCTTGTTACCAGCGAATTCGCTCATCAATTCGGAATCTATGGCCCGCCGGGCTACTGCATCGACCGACTGAGCGAGTTGACTGAACTGGGTATTGACCGATTCATTTTGGCTGGCGCACCCGATCTTGATCACCCGGATACACATGTCGTCGAGTTGGCGCAACGATTCGTTGACGAGGTCTTGCCTGAATTCAAATAGAAAACAAAAGGAGAATCTATGATTGTTTTGAATAAGCTACATCACTCCGATGAGCAGTGGGCTGCTCTGGCCAAGGAGCCAGATGACGGCCCTGTATTCATGGTCAATTTGTTCCAATTTCGCGAGCATGCCGAGTACGCGGACGGGCGCGAAACCGAGTTAAGCGGTATCGAGGCCTATCAAATCTATGGCGCAGCGACCGCTGAGCACATTGCCGCCATTGGCGGGCGAATCATTCACTCCAGTAGTCTTGCAGGCATGGTCGTCGGAGAGGTAGAAAATCTCTGGGACGCCGTAGCGATCGTTGAATATCCGTCTATTAGCGCTTTTATGACAATGGTCGATTCAGATGATTGGGCCCAACACGCCCATCATCGCGAGGCCGGGTTGGAGGGACAGCTAAACATATTCAGCCGCACACCACCTGCCTAACAGCCGCGCCTTTGCGAGGCAGCATTCGCAATCCCAGCTTAGCCCACTCCCCTGCAGCGATTCCAACACTGCAGGGGAGTGCCTGCTTCCTTCACCGTAACGCGCACAACATCAACGTCGCCTAGTTCGCATCATTGGGATTGCGCAGACATATATGTTGCACCAGAACATTGTGTGCAGCATGGTCGGCTCTGTGCAGAGATAGCCTCCTCATTGGGCGGTAGAAGGGATTGGGGCACTCACGCAGGCCGGCTAGCGGCAAGTACGTCTAACCTATAATGAGGAGGCTGATATGGTCCCCAGCGAAACCGAGAGAGACACGCTGTTCAAAAGCTTTGGACGCGCATTTTTTAAGCAAGACCTCGATGCCTTGTATGCGGTGGTTACAGAAAATTTCACGTATTCAATTGCAGTAAACGGTGTGTCTCGAGTGATGTGCACGAGAAATCAAGTTGCAGCCTTCTTGCGTGAGCGCAACGACACGCAGCAAGATGTCAGATTCGAGGACGTAGTCTTCCACCACGCCGACGAAGCCACGTTTATGACCTATCGGGTTACCGGAACCGATTTAGGGTCTAACGAATCATTTGAGCGGGTTGGTGTCGAAAGATATACATTTAAAGACGGCCGTATCGCCGAAAAAGACGTGTATAGCCGACCTGTTTAGCTAAACACAAACTAAAACACCTGAGCGCGCTGACCAAGGTTGCGCGGACAGCGCTGCGGCTTGCT
>JAACDW010000190.1 GCA_009936775.1 Pseudomonadota bacterium | reverse complement strand
CAGACTCGGCAGGCCTTCCCATGACGCCCATAGACATTGAGGCTTTGCTTAAAGTATCCGGGTTGGCCGTCAGAGCCAACGAAGTCCCGCAGCGTGGTGCCACCAACAGTAATGGCATTGGCTAGGATTTCCCGGATTGCCTCAGCAAGATACTGATAGGCAAGTCGACTCACACGATGCGCCGCAGTGGCCGGGCGAATACCGGCACGAAACAGCGATTCCGCCGCATAAATGTTGCCCACGCCGACCACAACCTTGCCGTCCATGATGTGATTCTTCACTGCTACTCGTCGCTTGCGCGACGACTCAAACAGGTAATCGCCGGAAAACTCGTTACCCAACGGTTCTAGCCCAAGGTTTTGCAGCAGCCAGTGCTCGGAGCTGGGGTGGTCGGCGTAGTGAAAACTGCCAAAGCGGCGGGGGTCGTTGTAGCGCAGCCAAGGGCCGCCCTGAATTTCGATATCGACATGATCGTGCAACCGGGGTAATTCATGAGGTTGCACCACGCGCAGGCTGCCCGACATGCCTAAGTGCACTATCAGGGATCCCTTTGCGGTGTCTATCAGAATGTATTTGGCGCGTCGGCTGACGCTTAAAACAGTGCTGCCCGATAGATGATCGGGCAGTTCGACTGGCCATCGCAGCCGCGGTTGGCGCACATGTAGCCGCTGGATCGTGCGCCCGTTGAGAAAGGGCTCAATCCCCCGACGAGTCGTTTCGACTTCCGGGAGTTCGGGCATGTTTTACTTGATCTTGCCTTCTTTGTAGATCACATGCTTGCGCACCACCGGATCGTACTTTTTGATTTCCATCTTATCCGGTGTATTTTTCTTATTTTTATCGGTTGTGTAGTAGTGGCCTGTGCCTGCGCTAGACACCAACTTAATTTTATCTCGCATGCCTTGTTCCTCTTCGTTGAGCCCGGTGCGTAAGCCTTAGATTAAACCTTGTGTCCTGCAGCGCGCACATCTTTTAGTACTTCATCGATACCTTTCTTATCGATGATGCGCATGCCGTTGGAAGACACACGCAGTTTCACGTAGCGCTTTTCCGTTTCAACCCAAAAACGGTGGGTGTGAAGGTTCGGCAAAAAGCGGCGACGGGTTTTGTTCATCGCGTGGCTGACGTTATTTCCAGCCATCGGACGCTTACCTGTTACCTGACATACTTTGGACATAATGGGAGTCCCAGAAAATTTGAGGCGCGTTTATACCAAAGTGGGTGAGGCAGAGCAACAAAAGCGGCGCTAAAGCACCGCAAAAACGACATTTTGTGCGACTGGCGCAAGATTCCGGGCAAACTGCCCGAAGCTCGCCCAGCGCCAGCAGACACCCTAGATTAAACCGCGCATTTGCAGCGACACCCAAGACCGGGCACTGACCACCAAATGATCGAGCAAGCGAATTTCAACCTGGGCCAGCAAGTCAGCGAGCGAGCGGGTTAACGCGATATCTGCTTGGCTCGGCTCGACATTGCCTGACGGGTGATTATGACAAACGATGACCGCGGCTGCGTTTACTTCCAAGCCCCGCCGCAATATCTCCCGCGCATGCACATGGGTGCGGTCAATGGAGCCGTGAAACAAGATCTCGAAGCTCAGATGCTGGTGTTTGGCATTCAAAAACAGACAGGCAAACGCCTCGTGCGGCAGGTGGCCAAGACGCTTGCGCAAATATTGTGATACCGCAGTAGGGTCCTCGAAGCGCTGGGCTTTGACCAACTCTGCTTCGGTACGCCGCGTACCTAGCTCCTGAATGGCCTTGATTTGCGATGCCTTGGCCAAACCCACCCCTCGGGCATCGAGCAAGCGCTCCAGCGGTGCAGCAAGCAACTGCTCTATGCCACCAAATTCGTGCAGCAGCCGTCGCGACATCTGCACTGCGTCTTCTCCGGGCACTCCGCTGACTAAACAGATCGCCAACAATTCGGCCGTTGACATTTGCGCAGCGCCGAAGCGGCTCAGACGCGCTCGCGGCTGCTCCTCTGCAATCCAGTTAGCAATATTTTGGCTACGCTGCGTCTCTTTATTACAGGTTGGGTTAGCCGTAACGCTCTTGGCCGCTTCAATGTTAACCTTGGGGTTAACCTTGGCACGCTTTTGCTCTGGAGGTTTTGTTGCCATGTTATTGCCTGCTCCAACACTGCCTTTGCTTGCCCATTACTGCTAACCCATCACTTACAAGAAGGGAGCCGAGCCCGACATGACGACTGACCTTTCAGGACAGCATATTCTGCTGGGGATCAGTGGCGGCATAGCTGCCTATAAAACACCAATCCTTGTACGCCGGTTAATCGAAGCCGGTGCGCAAGTTCAGGTAGT
>JAACDW010000029.1 GCA_009936775.1 Pseudomonadota bacterium | reverse complement strand
AGCTCCATTTCTTTTGCAGTGGTCAAGTGCAGTACATGCAGCTTGGTACCGTACTTTTTCGCTAACCCAACCGCCAATGAACTGGACGCGTAGCAGGCATCAACCGAGCGGATATTCGGATGCTCGCTAAAGGGAATGTCCTCGCCCCATGTGGCTGCTGCTGCTGCTTCGGCCTGCAAAATCATAGGGGTGTGTTCGCAGTGGGTGGCGACCAGTAAATCCGTGGCGGCAAAAATGCCTTCCAGCGTTGTTTGGTCATCTACCAGCATATTGCCGGTGCTGGCACCCATAAAAATTTTCACCCCACAGGTTAAGCTGGGGTCCACGCTTTTGACTGCCTCTAAGTTGTCGTTGGTCGCGCCCAGATAAAAGCCGTAATTTGCCGCTGAACAACTTGCGGCACGGGTGCGCTTGTCGATCAGCGCACTTTCCGAAATAGTCAACGGGTTGCAGTTAGGCATCTCCATATAGCTGGTGATGCCTCCGGCAACGGCTGCTGCTGATTCCGTGCGAATGTTGCCCTTATGTTCAAAGCCCGGCTCGCGGAAGTGCACCTGATCGTCGATCATTCCGGGTATCAGGTAGGCACCCTTGGCATCGAAGACCTTGGCGTCATCTGGGGCGGGTACGTTTATACCCTTGATACGCTCCCCTGCAATTACCAGCTCACCTTCGGTAATGCTGCCTTCGTTGACGATGCGTGCGTTGACTATGCGTTGATTCATGATTGAATTCTTACCTCTGCTTCTATTTCCACCGGAACGCTAAAGGGCAGTTCCGCCATACCTACCGCGCTGCGGGCGTGCGCGCCAATCTTTGGGCCAAAGATCTGCAATACCGTATCAGAACAGCCGTTAATCACCGCTGGAATTTTGTTGAAGCCCGGTGCGGCATTTACCATGCCAAAGATTTTCAACCATTTTTCTACGCGATCCAGATCTCCCACATGGGCCTTGATGCTCGCGCACAGTCCAAGCGCGATGCCTGCCGCAGTCTCGTAGGCCTGCGCTGCGCTCACTTCGGTGCCTACGCTACCCGAGGGCCCGCTCATCACCCCGTTAAGGTCTGTGGGCACATGGCCGGACAGGTACAGGTGATTGCCGTCCGCTCGAACCAAATCGAACGGCAATGCGTCGGTATTCATGGGTTGGGGCAGCTGCAGCCCCAGCTCTTGTAGGCGTGCTTCGATACTCATCAGATAGGGCTCCAGCGACGGAACCAGCACTATAAAAGGTTCCAGCCGTGGAGTACTAGTGTCCGAAGCTTTGCATGTTGTCTGCCGCCTGCCTGCGGCATAATGAGGGCATGCAAAGTATCGCTAACAATCAGCCCAATCATGATCCGCAGCAATTGACAGAGCATAGTGCGCCCCACCGAGCGGTGCTAGCGCGCCTGCAACAACTGTTGCCGGAGGACAACATCATTACTGATGCAGCCGGACTGCGCCCGTATGAAACCGATGGCTTAACCGCCATCCGTGAGATGCCTTGGGTTGTCGTGTTGCCGGAAACCGAAGCGCAGGTGGCGCAAGTGATGCGGTGCTGTGCTGAACATCAGGTACCGGTAATACCCCGTGGGGCTGGTACAGGGCTGTCCGGGGGCGCGCGCCCACATCGGCAAGGCGTAGTGCTTGGCTTATCTAAGATGGCGGAGATCTTGCACATCGATCCGCATAACCGGGTTGCGAAGGTGCAGCCCGGCGTCCGCAATTTGGCAATTACTCAGGCCGCCCAAGTTCATGGGCTTTACTACGCGCCGGATCCCTCGTCCCAGATAGCCTGCAGTATTGGTGGCAACGTAGCGGAAAATGCTGGCGGCGTGCACTGTCTGAAATATGGCCTAACCGTTAACAATGTGCTCGGCGTGCGGCTGGTTAACGCGGCTGGCGAAATTGTCGAGCTAGGCGGAGCGCTGTACGACAACCCCGGCCCGGATTTACTTGCCCTGGTGTGTGGCTCCGAGGGCATGTTGGGTGTGGTTACCGAGGTGACGGTAGCACTGCTGCCGGAGCCGGAAACCAAGGCCGTGTTGCTGGCAGGCTTTGCCGAGGTAGTCGATGCGGGCAACGCGGTAGCGGCCATTATTGGTGCTGGCATTATTCCAGCAGGTATGGAAATGATGGATAAGATGGCGGTGCAGGCTGCCGAAGCCTTTGCCAAGGCTGGGTATCCGCTGGATGCCGAGGCGATTTTGATTATTGAGCTGGATGGCGCTGCAGCAGAGCTTGCCACTCTTACCGACGAGGTGAGCACGCTTTTGCGCCAGCATGGGGCCTATCGAATTGACGAGGCGCATGATGCATCCACACAGGCGCGTTTGTGGAAGGGACGAAAGTCGGCCTTTCCAGCCGTGGGCCGACTGTCGCCCGACTATCTGTGTATGGACGGCACTATTCCGCGCAAGGCGCTGCCCAGCGTACTTGCTGAAATCGACACCATCTCCCAGCGCTTTGGGCTGGCGGTTGCCAATGTCTTTCACGCCGCCGACGGCAATTTGCATCCGCTGATTCTTTTTGATGCCAACGTGCCGGGTCAAACGGATAAGGCGATGGCCATGGGCGCAAAGGTGCTAGAGGCCTGTGTAGCCGCAGGTGGCACCGTTACCGGCGAGCACGGAGTTGGTGTAGAAAAGCTCGACACCATGTGTGTGCAGTTTACGAGCGCTGAATTGGAACAGTTTGTCCGCCTCAAGGCCGCCATGGACCCGCAAGATTTGTTGAATCCTGGCAAGGGTATTCCGACGCTGACACGCTGCGGCGAATTGGGTGGTATGCATGTGCACCATGGGCGGTTGCCCTTCCCGGAACTGGAACGCTTTTAGTGGCAGGCGACTGCAGCAAGCTGTTTATCGAACAGATTGAAGCCGCCAGTGCCGCCCAACAGCGGCTACTGATTAACGGACATAACAGTAAGCGCCATTGGCTGCCCGCAGCGACTGCAAACAGCTCGCTGTACACTGCTGAGCACAACGGCATCTTGCAGTACGACCCAGCCGAGCTGGTGGTGACCGCAAGGGCAGGCACATCACTTGCCGAGATTGACGCAGCTTTGAGCGAACAACAACAAATGCTCGCCTGTGAACCTCCGCAGTTTTTCGCACAAGCCGGTGGCACCCTTGGCGGCGCAGTGGCCTGTGGTTTTAGTGGTCCGGGCAGACCCTGGCTCGGGGCACTACGCGATGCCATCTTGGGTGTGGAACTGATCAACGGTCTTGGCGAGTATCTTAAGTTCGGTGGACAGGTTATGAAGAATGTCGCCGGCTACGATGTGTCACGGCTGCAGGCCGGGGCGTGGGGCGCTCTCGGTGTGATGTCTGTAATAAGCCTGCGCGTGCAGCCTTGTTTTGCTGCTCAACTCACGGTGAGTGGTGAGCTGACCGCCGATGCGGCGCTTGCCCTGTGCGCTCAGCTTGGTCAACGTAACCTGCCAATTAGCGGCAGCTGCTGGCACGCTGGTGAGTTAGCACTGCGTCTGCAGGGTAATGAAAGTGGCGTTGCCGCAGCTCGTACCGCCTTGGCCGAGTTTGGTCTGATGCCGATGCCAGCAGACGACGAGTATTGGCACCGGCTGCAGCATCATCAGCACGAATTTTTTCTGCCCTCAATGCAAGCATCTACGGACACGAAGAAACATGGCCCACAGCACAAGCTGTGGCGCGTCGTCACCCCCTTGGCCGCGCCAATGCCGGAGTTCGGCTTGCGGTCAGCGGCAGATGCGCTGGTTATGTGGGGCGGCGGGTTGCGCTGGTTTTATCACGACGACCACACAGCGGTGCTGGCCTATGCCAAGGCCGTAGGCGGTTGGTGCTGGGCTGTTGGCGATGTCATGCCCATTGATCCGATGCAGGCTCAGATCATGCAGCAGTTGGCTAACGCCTTTGACCCCAAGGGGGTTTTTGCAACGCCGCTAAGCCTTGCTGCGCGCACGGCTGCAACGCTGGCTACGCAAAGCCACTGATGCAAACCAAATTCCCCGCAGACTTTGTTGCTACTGACCGCGGTCGCCGCGCTAATGAAATTTTACGCAGCTGTGTGCACTGCGGGTTTTGTAACGCCACTTGTCCCACCTATCAGTTGTCTGGCGATGAACTGGATGGCCCGCGCGGGCGCATTTATTTAATCAAGGAACTTTTTGAAGGTGCCGAAGACGTCCAGCGGGTAACTCAGCACCTTGATCGTTGCCTGACCTGCAGAGCCTGCGAAACCACTTGCCCTTCAGGTGTTGCTTACGGCGAGTTAGCTGACATCGCGCGCATGCGCATTGGCCCTCAGCGCAGGGGTTATGCGGGCGTGTTGCGCGGTTTTTTACAGTGGTTGGTGCCCCATGCGGGCCGGCTGCGGCTGCTGGCCCGGGCAGGTAAATACTTTAAGTTTCTTATGCCCGCGTCTTTGGCGGCCCAAGTGCCCGATCAAATTACACAAGGCTTGCGAACCAATACACAGGGCACGAAGCAGGTCTTGCTGCTGCAAGGTTGTGCCCAGCAGGTGACTACGGGTGGCGTGAACGAGTCGCTACAGGGCCTGCTACAACGGCTGCAGATCGGCGTGATCACTGCTCCCAAGGAAGGTTGTTGCGGCTCCCTAGACCTGCACCTTGGCGACGAGGGCCAAGCACTGGCGGCGGTGCGCGGCAACGTCGATGCTCTGTATCCACTGCTCGATAGCGTTGAGGCGATCATTTCAACGGCCTCGGGCTGCGGCGTTACGGTAAAGGACTATGATCGCTTACTGGCAGCAGATCCCTTCTACGCCGAGCGTGCTGCCGCAGTGGCGGCGGCAACGGTTGATGTCAGCGAATATATTAGCGGCCTGAGTAGCACGCTGACCGCCAGATACCCCGGCAAGCGTATTGCTTGGCATCCGCCCTGCAGTTTGCAGCATGGTCAGCAACTAGATGGCTTGGTTGAAACGCTACTGACTGCTGCTGGTTACGAATTGCTGCCTGTTGCTGATGCGCATCTGTGTTGCGGCTCTGCCGGTACTTATTCCGTACTACAGCCCCAATGGTCTGGGCAACTGCGCGACAACAAGCTGCGATCACTGCAGGCATTGCAGCCGGACTTGATCGCCACCGCCAATGTGGGTTGTCAGACCCATCTTGCGGACGCTGCCAAGGTGCCTGTTCTGCACTGGATCGAATTGCTCGCATAACCTAGTCTTAGGCAGAATCACACTCGAGGGGAAGGGGATGGTGACACAGGAGCAGGGCGCGTCCGCCCGCGACTACGGTTTCCTTATGTTTTTGACGTTGCTCAACGTCATGAATTTCGTTGACCGACAATTGCTAGCGAGTTTTGCGAATTGGATCGTTCCCGAACTGGGTCTGAGTAATACCCAGTTTGGTTTGCTTACTGGCCTTATCTTTATTTTCTTTTATTCAGTCGCCGGCGTTTTCATGGGCGTGTTGGCAGACCGGGTCAATCGAACCCGCCTTATTGCAGCGGGGTTGGCGCTTTGGAGTGCTCTCACTGCGCTGTCCGGCATGGCCAAGGGCTTTACCAGCTTGGCCATTCCGCGCCTATTCATTGGTGTTGGCGAATCCATTATGACGCCAACCGCCATGTCGCTGTTGGCGGACCGTTTTCCCTCCAGTCGGCTGGGCTTTGCCTCCGGGGTGTACTACATGGGCGTGCCTATTGGGGTGGCCGCCAGCCTATTTGTGGTGGCCTACCTAGAGCCGCTACTCGGTGGGCGTGGCTGTTTCTATGCCCTTGGCGCTGTTGGTTTGGTGCTGGCCATTGTCATGTTCTTTATGAAAGAGACTCCGCGCCGACACGAGGTGGAAGCGCAGGCCAAGCAGCAAGAAACTGTGCAGCGTCTATCGGTAAAAGAAATGCTGCAAACACTGCTGCAGGCATTTAAGCGCTCGCCCGCGCTGTTAATGACCGTACTTGGCGGTGTTGCCTTTCACTTTGTCCTGGGTGCTGCGACCTTCGAACAACTGTGGTTTGTCGAAGAGCGGGGCTTTGATCGCTCCGAGATCGCTGAGCTCAGTGGCTGGCTGGCCTTTGGCGGTGGCATTTTAGGTAATCTGTTTGGCGGTGTTGGCGGCGATGTATTTTTGCGTAAAACCGGCATGGGGCGTCCCATGTTCCTGTTTTGGATCATGCTGATCCTAACGCCCATATCTTTGTATTACCGTGTCGTAGACGCCTCGTCGCTGTTTTTCATGTTCGGAATTTTCATGGGTTACTTCCAGCTTGGCTGCTTTTATGGCCCGACGTTTTCAACCGTTCAGGAACTGGTGCCGCCGCAAATTCGCGGCACAGTGGTGGCCTTTTATATTTTATCGCTGAACTTTTTTGGTCTTGGTCTAGGGGTAACCGGCGGCGGTATTGTTGTCGATTGGATGATCGCTGATGGAGTAGCCCAGCCCTATACGGTGACCTTGCTGGCGTTTACAGCACTGTCGCTGCTCGCCATTCCTCTGTTCTATTTTGCTGGCCCGCGCTTTGAGCGTGACCGCGAGGCGCTGTACGCGTCAATGGCCTAAGTCACGGCCAAGCCATCTTGCGCCGGGTAAAGAGACGGCAAGGGATAACCAGATCGATAGGGAATAAAGAGAGGGAGGAAGGCACAGTGCCAACTGACTCAATCGACTCGACGAAGGACGAAAGCTCACCGGGCAGCGTGGCTGAGGGCGCCAGCCCGAACAAGGGTCAGGCCCAAGTAGACTACCTAATGCAGACGCCTTGGTACCGTTGGTACGCGCTGGGCGTTTTGGTACTGGTGTATTGCTCAAGCCATGTGGACCGGCAGATTATGGGCATTCTGCTAGAGCCGATAAAGCTGGAGTTAGGGGCTACAGACACGCAAATGGGCTTTTTGATTGGCCTTACCTTTGCGATCTTTTATGCCACCTTGGGTATGCCCATCGCGATGCTGGCTGATCGCACCAACCGCCGTAACATCATCGCCATAGCCACCACTATCTGGTCCGGTATGACTGTGCTATGCGCCTATGTGGGCAGCTATGGGCAATTGGCAATGGCGCGCATCGGCGTCGGCATTGGTGAGGCAGGTTCCAGTCCACCATCACACTCCATGATTTCGGATTTGTTTCCCCAGCGGCAGCGCGCTACTGCCATGGGCATTTTTGCCATGGGCATCAACATCGGCCTGCTCATCGCCTACCTCGGTGGTGGCTGGATGAGTGAGCACTGGGGTTGGCGAGTTACCTTTATTGTTGTTGGCCTACCCGGCATTCTCATCGCCTTATTGGTGCGCTTTACTCTTATCGAACCGCCTCGGGGTGCCTCCGAGGCAGCCAAGCAGGATCGTACTGAGGCACCGGGCTTGGCCGAAGTATGGAAAACCATGTTGCGTACCCGGGCAACCCGGCATGTGGTTTTCGGATCGGCCCTAGCGGGTTTTGTCGGCTATGGTATGACACTGTGGCTGCCGGCCTTTTTTGTGCGCTCGCATGGCTTAAGCCAAAGCGAAACCGGTCTGACGCTGGCCCTTATGGCAGGTGTTGTTGGCGGCATTGGTACCTTTACCGCAGGCCGCTTGGCCGATCATTTAGCGAAGCGCGATCCGCGCTGGCTAGCATGGATTGTAGCGGTGGGTAAGGGTGGCTTGGTGCCGTTTTTGGTTGGCTTTTTCTGGGTAGCCGAACTGCAATCTGCACTGCTTTTGTATTTGATTCCGGCGTTTTTCGGCGGCTTCTATTTGGCCCCAACCTTCGCCATGGTGCAGCAGTTAGTGCCGGTACAAATGCGCTCGGTGGCGGCAGCCATCTGCTTATTTTTGCTTAACATTATTGGTATGGGTCTGGGTCCCCAAGGGGTAGGCATACTCAGCGATGTGTTTTCGGCGGCGTTTGGCAACGAGTCGTTGCGTTATTCGCTTATGGTATTTAGCTTGGTCAACATCTGGTGTGCCGTGCACTACTTTCTGGCGGCCAAAACGTTAGTGCAGGACACTCAGCGAGTTACCGATTCCCAGAGCGTCCCAGCCGGGTCCGGTTAGCGGGCCACTGACTCGATACTCACGACATTGAGCTGCACTTGGCCTGAACCTGCTGGCAGTCGTGTGTTGAGTTGGTGCGCTTGGTTCGGCGCTAGGGAGGCTATGCGCTGCTTGAAACTACGACCTCTGCCTTGGCCATCGACAACACGAATCTGCACGTTGACGCCGCGCAGGGTGCGCGGGGTTGTGTTTGCTGCCTGCACTAATACCGTGCCTTTGGCACTAACATTCCAGCTCAAACCAACCAGACTCTGTGGGCGACTTTGGCTGCGCAGTGAAATCAGCGAAGTAAGAGCAGTTTGTCCTACTGCACCGGTATCGTTTGCGGCCTTTGCGTAGAGGGCTTCAGCTTGCTGCAAATTACCTTCTCGTTCCGCGATTGCCCCCAGCGTGCCGTATGCTTGAGCCGTTTGCAGCAGCGCCAAGCTACGATTCAATTGTTGCTTGGCTTCGCCCAAACGGCCGCGCTGTTCGTTGACGATACCGCTGCGCAGGCGGGTATAGAAAAAATTAGGGTTTAGTGCGATGGCTCTGTCGAATGCTCGGTCGGCATTGGCCACATCGTTTTGCGCCAACTCGATATCACCTAATAGCGCAAAAAAGTGGCTCTCTTCTGGCTCAACTTTTATGGCTCGGTTGACCAGTTGTCGCGCCGCTGTGAGTTGATTGTCAGTCATCGCCTGGCGAGCTTGGTCATAGGCGTCGTAGGCCGGTTGGCTGCGCTCCAACCGAGCCATCACGGCACGGTAGCGAGCCTGACCGGACACACCGCCCTGCGGCAGCACGGTGGCATGGGCGCGGTTAGCGGCGAGGCGCTCCTTGGATGGAGGATGGCTGGCGAACAAGCCGCGCAGAAAATCGCTTTGCTGGCCGTCTTTGAGTTCCACAAAGGTCTGCTGTAAATCCACTGCGCCTTGGGGGTTATAGCCCGCTCGGCTCATATAGTTCATGCCGAAAATATCCGACTCACGTTCCGCATCTCTACCGTACTTGGCATTGAACAATGCGGCACTGGCGTTGGCCCCCATGGCGGCTACTTGGCCGTATTCCGAGTCAGCGCTGGCAATCCCTGCAACGAGCACGGCTGCTTGCAGCAGGGTGCCGCGTTGAATGGCTTGGGCGCTGTGTTTCGCGGCGGCGTGGACAACTTCGTGGCCAAGCACGGCTGCGAGTTCGGCTTCGCTGCCCAGTTCAGTCAGCAGTCCTCGGTTGATGGCAATTTTGCCGCCGGGTAAGGCCCATGCGTTTGGTGTGGAGTTGTTGATGACACGGAATTCGTAGGGCAGTGGGCGGTCGCTGACCTTGGCAATCTTGTTGCCAACCTCTTGCACATAGGCCTGAACTTGCGGATCGGCAACGTAGTCGCCGCCTTGGGATTGTCGTGCCGGTACATACTGTTGCGCGCCGGTTTTTAGCTCCCAGTTTTCAGATACCAAACTGAGCTCGTTTTTGCCCGTAACCGGGTTCGTCGCGCAGCCGCCAACACAGGCGAGCAAAATCAGCACAGGCAGAAAAATCTTTGCTCGCCCCGTCGCTGGGTGGGTGGCATAGGGTGTTCTTGCTTGATGGTACTGAGGTTTATGCATGGGAAGGGGTCCTCTCTGGCCGCAAGCCAATTGAACTGCTAGCCGCTAGAGCGGCTGAAGCGGCGGCGGATTTGTTGCGCCTCGGCGTTCTTGCCTTGGGCAGTAAAGACGTTGGCTAACTGCAGCCACGCCGCACTGAACTTACTGCTGTCGCTGCCCGCAAGGGCTATGGCCTTGCGAGCGTGCTGAAAAGCCGAGCGCATTTCACCCTGTGCAAGGTGTGCTCGACTGAGTCGAATCCACAGCAGTGCTTCTCTTGGCTCAATGCGTACGGCACGCTCCAGCAGCATGATGGCGGTCTCTGGATGTTGCGAGGCCAGTGCCTCGTTAGCGCGAGCCAGCAAAGTTTGAGTCGCGCCGTTTTGTGGCGGGGTTGCCGGCTTTGCAATGGTCTTCGGTGTTTGTTTTATCACAGCGGGTTTGCTAGCTGCAGGAGGCGCCTTTTTGCTGTCGTCTTCAACGATCACCGGCCCCTGCTGGCCAGTGCTCGCGCAACCGCTGATTAGCAAGGCTGCGAGCAGCGCGCCGATGGTTCTACGGCGGGGGTACCTTTTTGATCGGCGTTTAACCATTGTGTTTGACAGTCCGCAGGTAACCTAATGTGCTGACAGCGCTCCAGCTGAGTTCTTCGCCGCAGCGACTATTGACCGAAAATGGCGCGTAGACGATCGCTAAAACTCTGCTTAATGCCACAACCAGTCTTCGCTTGCAGAGTATCCGGTTGGCGAATGGGCAGTACAACCACATCTGCGCATTTTGCGTTGGCCTGTAGGCCTGTGTCGTACTCTATTGCGACCGAGTTCACATTTAGCGGCGCGGCCAGGGGGTCTGGGCCGGCGGCCCGAATCATCGCGTTCCAAATTTGCATGGCGCCAGAGGTGCCAGTTAACCCGGTGGGTTTGTTATCGTCCCGACCGACCCACACCACGCTGAGTTGACTGTTATCGAAGCCGGCGAACCAACTGTCTCGATTGTCATTGGATGTGCCTGTCTTCCCGGCCACGCCATTCTGCGCAAAAGGCGAGCTGCGCCCGGTGCCACGTCTCATAACCACTTGCAGGCCTTGATTCAGGCTTTCCGCCGTGTCGATATCAATGGTTTGGGTCACATCGAAGGGGTGATGCGATAGCGCCTTGCCTTGCTCATCAAGCACGGCGATAACGCTCTTGGGTGTGGTGCGAAATCCGCCGCTGGCGAAATTGCCGTACAGCTCGGCAAGCTGCAGGGGCGACATTGGCTCAGCGCCGAGATAGAACGACGGATACGGGTTCTTTGGTTTGTAGCCCATCAGATCGGCAAAACGGGCCTGTACTGTAGTTAAGCCAACCCGATTGCCAAGATCCACCATGGCTAGATTCAACGATAGTGCCAAAGCCTTGATAATGGGCAGCTCGCCACGGGTCTTACCATCGTAGTTGCGCGGGCTCCATGGCTTGCCGTTGGCTGGCGTCAAGGTCATGGCCTTGTCGTTGACCAGGCTCGACCATTCGTAGCCGTTTTCAAGTGCGGGTAGCACGATAAGGGGCTTGACCACGGAGCCGACTGGTCTGCGGGCATGCAGCGCCCGGTTAAAGCCGTCGACTCGTCCTTGGCGTCCGCCAACAAGGGCGAGCACCTCGCCGGTCTGAGTATCGCTGACCACGGCAGATGCTTGTAGGCTCCCCGGCTCCTGTCCGCGGGCTTGTTCGATGGATGCCAGTGTACGGCTCACAGCCTGCTGCGCGTTTTCCTGCAGGCGTGGCTTCAGGGTAGTGAAAATCCGCAGACCCTGAGTGCGTAAATCGCTGGCCGAGTAGCGCTCGCCTAGCTCGCTACGCACCAAATCCATAAATGCAGGATAGTAGGCACCGCCACTATTCGGGCTGTCGACTACGCCCAAGGGCTGACCGACGGCGTCTTGATGTAGGGTTGGATCAATGAGGCCGTCGCTGAGGAATGTGTCCAAGATGCGGTTGCGGCGGCGCAGCGT
>JAACDW010000028.1 GCA_009936775.1 Pseudomonadota bacterium | reverse complement strand
ATTGCCAAGCTGTCCCTCGCCATCTTAGGTTGTTTAAAATCATTCAACGAACAAAACGGCACGCGATTAAAGATGCGTGTCGGCGCTCACAGCGGTGCAGTGGTTGCCGGCGTGGTCGGCACCAGCAAGTTCACCTACGACCTGTGGGGCGACACGGTGAATATGGCGAGCCGTATGGAGTCTACGAGCCTGCCGGATAGAATTCAGGTGTCCGAAGCGTTTCGCGCAAACTTGAGCAGGCCCTATACGATGGAGTTTCGTGGCGAGTTGCAAATCAAAGGCGTGGGCCCCGTTAACACCTATTTTTTAACCGCAGAGCTGCAAAATGATTGAGCAGTGCGTGCGGGTTAGAGCGGATTACAGCGCTAGGTCTTCCCCATCAAAATTAATAAAGCGACCGCTCCGCGACATGTCCAGCTCGGCGAAGCGCTGAGCTAGCCATTGGGCACTTTGTTCGGTCGACAGGTGCGCGCCGGGGCCACCCATGGCCGTTCTCACCCAGCCGGGATGATAGGCGGCAACCGCGATAGCTGCGGCGTCAAGCTCGTGGCTAAGGGTAATCATTATATTGTTCACACCGGCCTTTGAGGCTCGATAGGCATAGGCATTGGCGGCCTCATGCTGCTGGCTGCCCATCTGCGAAGAAACAATTGCTACCGCCGCCTTCGGGCTCTTTTGTAAGTGCTGCCAAAACGCTTTAACGGTAAAAAACGGTCCTGCGATATTGGTCTGCAAAACGGCGGCAAATGCCGCCATCGACTCTGCTTCGAGTGCATTCTCCTCACTGTCCAAACCACCATAACCGTTCAGCACCCCAGCGTTGCAAACAAGAAGGTCAATGGGGACATCGACGCTGGCAGCGGCTTCGGCTAAGGCATCGGCATCGTCTACGTCTAACGGTAACACTGTGATATTGCCGCAAGCCTCGGCTATGGCCTGCAGCTCTGCAGCGGCTGTGGGTGCTCGACAGCCAGCATAGACCTGTTCTGCGTCGGCGGCCAATGCCTCCACGAGAGCCAGACCGACTCCACGATTGGCACCCGTGATTAGAATTCGTTTGGTCATTTTGTTGCTCGCTGGTTGTTATACTGGGTATGAATACAGACGACCCTGGGTGGTGGCGAGCTATTGCTGGGCGCCAAAACTCTTGCCGCGAATCAGATCGGCCATGCGCTCAGCGACCATGATCGTGGGGGCGTTCAAATTGCCATTGGTAATATGCGGAAAGATGGACGCATCGACCACTCGCAATCCTGTGGTGCCATGGACACAGCCTTGCGGGTCTACTACCGCGTCTGCGTCCGTGCCCATGCGACAGGTACCGCATGGGTGATAGGCGCTCTCAGCATGCGCCGCCACGAAGGCATCAAGTTGGGCATCGGTAACCGCTTCGGCACCGGGACTTAGCTCTGCACCACGCAGTCCGGCCAACGCCGGTTGCGCAAATATTGTCCGCGCATGGCGAATGGCTGCGCGAAACACCCGCCAATCGTCGTCATCGGTCATGTAGTTAAAAGCAATCGCTGGAGCCTCGCCCGCCTGTTTGCTGCGCAACATAACGCTACCACGGCTGTTCGGCAGCATCGGGCCCACATGAACTTGAAAACCATGCCCCTGCGCCTTGGCCGAACCGTCATAAGACATGGCTGTGGGCAGAAAGTGAAACTGTATGTCCGGTTGTGCTTGGTTTTCATCGCTGCGAATAAACCCGCCAACCTCGAAGTGATTGGTGGCACCCAAGCCGCTATGCGACCAAAGCCACTGCATACCTATTTTCGCCCGCCCCAGTAAACCCAAGTGCTTGTGCAAGGAAATAGGCCGCACGCAGGCCTGTTGAACATAGACCTCCAGATGATCCATCAGGTTTTGGCCGACCCCGGGACTGTCGCTGATCGGTTCTATGCCGTGTTGACGCAGATGGGCTTGTGGCCCAATACCCGAGAGCATCAATAACTGCGGGGAGTTAATTGCACCAGCGCATAAAATCACTTCCCGGTTGGCAGTGAGCTGAACTTTGCTACCGGCGAGAAGAGCCTCCACACCCGTTGCACGCACATCGGCAAAGCAGACGCGCTGCACGTCGGCGTGGGTAAGTACCTGCAAATTTGCGCGCTCGCGAGCCGGACGCAGATAGGCGCGAGAGCAGGACGAGCGCCGACCTTGAGCTACCGTCATGGGCATTGGCCCAAAGCCCTCTTGTTGCGCGCCGTTCAGATCCGGCGTGTAGGCATAACCAGCCTGTTCTGCTGCCAGCAGAAAACTTTGGTACAGCGGGTTAAGCATGCCTCCGGTAGTAGTACCTAACGGACCTGTGCCGCCGCGATAGTCGTCAGCATTACCCTCATCCGCGCACTGAGCTTTTTTGAAATAGGGCAAGACGGAACTGTAGTCCCAGCCGCTGGCCCCCATGGCGCCCCAACGGTCAAAATCAGCGGCATTGCCGCGCACATAGACCATGCCATTAATCGACGATGAACCACCCAATACACGCCCACGCGGGCAGGCCAAGCGCCGCCCGTGCATTTGCTCTTCTGGTTCGCTGGCATAACACCAGTCGAATTTGGGTCGCCCCATGGGCAGATAAAAAGCTGAGGGCATGGCGAGCATCCAGCTGCGGTCCTCGCCTCCCGCCTCCGACAACAGCACTGAAGTGGCAGGGTCTTCGCTCAACCGATTCGCAAGCACACAACCTGCAGAACCCGCACCGACAATGATGTAGTCAGCGCTTAATTGACTGGCTGTTGGCATAGCGCCCTCTTATTATTTTGGGTTGCTCGTCGGCTTGGGATTGCGCGCCGTCACGTTGCTGCCAAAGCCCGCACCGCGAGAGCTGTGTCTTGGCGACTGCCTAAGTCAGCCGCTGTACGTCGACATGCTGAACATTGATCGAAGCAACCTCGTAATCGATAAAATTCTTGATGTAAGCGGCGTCTTTTTCTGTTGCCAAAGCTGTTAGCGCTGTAGAAATAAGCGCTTCCAGCATGCCAGCGGCATCTGCGCCGTGATCTGAGGCCTGCGCGCTTAGCGCGGTGACGGTTTCTTTAGCGACACTCCATTTTGACATAGGAACTCTCCGGGTGAGTTAGGGTCTATTCCACCGGCTCTGCAGCCAGCTCGAAGGCAT
>JAACDW010000189.1 GCA_009936775.1 Pseudomonadota bacterium | reverse complement strand
CACGATGGTAGTAAAATCTACTACCTTGATGCCTTCGAGCAGTTTCAACATAGCGCTAAGAAATAGTCACCCTTACCGGCATCGGCAGCCATTAATCGAACTCTTTCTCGCCGCTGGCGAACAACAGATAAAAGACCATGCCAAACAAAGTAACACCTGCGGTCACCTGAAAGACCAGATCCCAAGAGCCCGTGTACTGCAAAATTAGGCCGGTTACCGCCACACCGACGATGCCGGGAATGGTGCCTGCAGTGTTAGTAATTCCCATCAGCGTGCCTGCATGGCGTGGGGCCACGTCCATATGGTTGACGTTAAAGCCGCCGATTCCCGCAGCGCCAAACAGCTTGCCAAGACACAAAATGCCAATCGCCGCCCAGACCGTGTCTACCGTGGTAACCAACAGCAGGCAAATGGCTAAGCCACCAAAGGCAATGGTCTGCATGATTTTGCGAACCTTGGTGACGCTCATGCCGCTCACAATCATTCGATCTGCGATATTGCCTGCGATGTTGAGACACAAAAACGAGGTGATATGCGGCAGCATGGCAATGTAGCCAATATCGCTAAAAGGTACGCCTAGCCCTTCATTCACATACTTAGGCAGCCAAGACAAAATGACGTAAAGCGTCCAATTGTTGCAAAAGTGAGCGACCAGAATGGCCCAAACCGCCTTACTTTTTAAGAATTCCCAAATTGGCGGTGAAGGCTCGCCATCTGCCGATTCACTAAATCGCGCATTGTTTTGAATGTAGTCGAGCTCTGCAGCAGAAATGCGCGGATGATCTGCAGGCCGCGTGCTAACAAAATATTGCCAAGCCACAAACCATAGCACCCCAACCAAGCCAAACAGGTAGAAGGCCCATTCCCAGCCCAAATAAGTAACGATAATAGGCGTCACAATTAACGCGAAGACCGTGCCAATGGGAATGGCACTGGCATTAAAGGCAATGGCCTTGGCGGTCTCGCCTGCTGGAAACCAGCGCGTTACCAAGCTGTAGACCGATGGAAATGTCACCGCCTCGCCCAAGCCCATGCCAATCCGGGCCAGATACAGCATCATCAGTCCGCCCATGGCGGCCCGAGGTGTTACCAAGGTAAACAAAGACCAAATCAGTACCCCAGCCCCCAACACCACTTTGCCGCCAAAAGTATCGGCAAGGCGGCCACCGCCGATTTGCATCATCAGATAGCCGATGTAAAACGAAGACAGGATGTAACCCTGTGTTTCTAAATTCCAGCCGTAGTCTTCGGCCATGGGAATAATCGCGACTGAGATATTGACGCGATCTATGTAACAAACGAATGTCGCCGCAAAGCACATAGCGATAATTGAGTAGCGGGTGCGCCAAAACCCCTCTTTGTTGGCATCCAGTTCAGCCATTTCCCCCCCAGATTAGTCTGTGTCTCTCCTCACACCCAGAAGGTAACCCATGCCATAGCACCCTGTCGCCCATGGTGCGCTAATCGGCCAGCGTGGGATCCTCGGCAACTGCAATCAAAGTTTTACCGAAATTATCACCCTGAAGCATTTGCGCAAAGACCTCGGGCGCCTGCGCTAGGCCTGCTCGTTTGTCCTCCAAGTAGCGCACTTCGCCCGCACGCACATAGCCGCCCATCTCCTGCAAAAAGCGCTCTTGGTAGTCGGCGACAAAATTGCCCACAAATAAATCATGCACTTGCACATGCTGACGCCGAAAAACCGCTTCGCCGCGTGCCCGCCACTGGCGGCGCGGATCATCGCCGTCAACATTGCCATATTGAGAGATGAGCCCGCACAGCGAAATACGCGCGCCTCGATTGAGTAGCGGCAGCACTGCCTCGAATACTCGACCACCGACATTTTCAAAGTAGATGTCGCAGCCCTCGGGACAGGCAGCACGCATTTCATCGGCAAAGAATTCCGAGCGATGAGAAACCACTGCGTCCACACCGAGTGACCTTAAGTAGTCGAGCTTTGCCACCGACCCTGCAATGGCGACCACCCGGCAGCCGTAGAGGCGACCCAGTTGGGCGACCACTTGGCCGACACCGCCAGACGCCGCAGAAACCACCAAGGTGTCACCGGGGCTCGGTCGGCATTGCACAATGAGGCCTGCGTAGGCGGTGAGGCCCAACATGCCCATCACCCCGATGGCGGTTGAGATTGGTGCTGAAGTCGGCTCGATTTTACGCGGCGACATGTAGCCGAAAACGTCAATGCCATCGCCACTTAAGCCATAGCGCTGCCAGCCATTGGTATTGAACACAAAGTCGCCTTCGGCATAATCCGGCAGGCGGCTGTGCAGAACCTGAGACACGGTGCGACCGTGACAGATATCGCCAGGTTGTTCCGCACCGCTGCGCCGGCGGCCCCATTGGTAGGGGTCTAGTGACAGATACAGGGTACGGGTTAGCATTTGGCCCGCAGCAGGTTCAGGCACAGCCTCCGCACTCCACAAAAAGTCTTCCGCTTGGGGCCAGCCGCCGGGCGGCTTTCGCGCCAGTCGCCACACTTGGTTTTGCATCTTCGGTGTTCCTATCTCGTTACTGGGAAATCGTCCGCTTACGGAAAAATTTCGCCCTAGCAGTCCTTGCCTGCATTATGCCGCTAACAGAGCTCTTTTCTTCCTCTAAAATCCTTTGTATAACTCTGCAGACGGGAACACAGGGGGGATTGGATCATGGCGGCAGCAACGAGCATTGCAGATTTAATGGGCGGATTGGACTTCGATCCAGCCGCGCTTAAGGCCAAGTACTTAGCCGAGCGTGACAAGCGCCTGCGCACCGATGCCAACGATCAGTACGTGGAAGTTACGGCAGAATTTTCCCAGTATGTAGACGACCCCTATGTGGCCCCGGGCTTTACCCGCGAGCCATTGTTCGACCGTGTGGAAATGGCTGTTATCGGCGGTGGCTTTGGTGGTTTGCTGATGGCTGCGCGCATGAAGGAAGCCGGATTCGACAATATTCGTGTTATTGTAAAGGCCGGTGACTTCGGCGGCACTTGGTACTGGAACCGCTACCCCGGCGCCATGTGCGATGTTGAGTCCTACTGTTATTTGCCGCTGCTGGAAGAGTTGAACTACATTCCAGAGCATAAATACTCCTTCGCCCCAGAGATCCTTGAACACAGTCGGCGCATCGCTCGAAACTACGATCTGTACGACAACGCCTGCCTGCAAACCAGCATTACCAACCTGAGCTGGGACGAGGCAACCGAACACTGGATTATCGAAACCGATCGCGGCGACAAAATGCGCGCCCGCTATGTGGCCATGGCCAATGGGCCGTTAAGCCGTCCAAAACTGCCCGGCATTCAAGGCATCAATGACTATCAGGGTCATACCTTTCACACCAGTCGCTGGGACTACGCCTATACCGGCGGCGATTCCTACGGCAACCTAACCAATCTCCGCGACAAGCGCGTGGGCATTATCGGCACCGGTGCTACGGCAGTGCAGTGCATTCCACACCTAGGGCAATGGGCCAAGGAACTCTATGTTTTCCAACGCACGCCTTCGTCAATCGACGTACGCAACAATGCCAAAACCGATGCAGACTGGGCCGCTAGCCTCAAACCCGGCTGGCAAAAAGAGCGGATGGACAACTTCAATATTCTGGTCAGTGGCGGCGATCAGGACGAAGATCTGATTAACGACGGGTGGACGGATATTTTCCGTAATCTCACTGGCATCGCCGCCAAGCTGGCAAGCCGCCAGTTGGGCCGCAGGCTGACCAAGGCTGAGCGCGCAGAACTGATGGAACTTTCAGACTACAAAAAAATGAACTTCATTCGTGCCCGCGCCGAGGCCGTGGTCAAAGACCCGAGCGTTGCGGAGAGCCTGAAGCCTTGGTACCGCCAATTCTGCAAGCGCCCCTGTTTCCACGACGAGTACCTCGATACCTACAACCGTGAAAACGTCAGCCTGGTAGACACCCAAGGCAGGGGCGTCGACGGTTTGACTCAAACTGGTGTGCAAGTTGGCGACAACCACTACGAGGTCGATTGTCTGATCTTTGCCACTGGCTTCGAGGTGGGCACCACGTTTACCCGCAGGGCAGGCTATGACATCGTCGGCCGTGGCGGTCACACCTTAAGCGCACATTGGGCCGACGGGCTGAGAACTTTCCATGGCCTCACCAGCCACGGCTTCCCCAACTGTTTTTTCCTCGGCTTCACGCAAACAGCCGTGACGGTCAACGTACCTCATGCGCTCAACGAGCAGGCCAAACATCTGGCCTATGTGCTGAGCCAGGCAAGGCAGCAAGGTGCCCCAACAGTGGAGGCGACAGCCGAGGCGGAAAACGAGTATGTCGAGCTAATCCAGCAATCTTCAACTTCAGGCTCGCGTTTTTACCGAGAATGCACACCTGGCTACTACAACAGTGAGGGCAAGAGCGGTAACAACAGCGGATTTTTCTCCGACATGTTTGGTGGCAGCCCCATAAAGTTCTTCCGCATGCTTCAAGATTGGCGTGCAGATGGCAGCATGCAGGGCCTGGACCTGCGTTAAAGCATCAAAGCGCGGTGCCGTCTCCGCGGTTTATATGCCAAATCAGCCTTTCACCCGGCGCGACCTGCACCTGACGCTCAAACATTAGTGCCTGAGCTTGGCTGTAGTCACCGCTGGCATCTGCGGGGTAGGTGCCGCTGACTACATGCAAAACCAGTCGGTGCGCACCCGGCACTGGGCCAGCGTCAGCTGCTAGCGTAAAACGGCCTGCGCTGGCGCCCGTAAGCCTTGCTCTTGCGATTGGGGCATTGTTGTTTTCCGGTAACCAAGTCAGCCACCCCAGTGCAACAGGCTCGCCATCAATTCGCACCTCGCCATGCGCAGCGCAGCGCCCGCCAAGGCTGGACTGATCGAGCAGCAAGCCGTGTCGCCGCCACCAATGCAGCAGCAGTGTTCCCCAAGGACTGGTATCCATATGCCCAGCATCCGCGCCCCGGTCTAAGCCCAAGCCATGATTTCCGAAGTTAAAGATGTGCAGCTCTGCGGGCACCCTTGCCGCCAACAGCGCATCGTAGAGCAAGGTGGATTGACTGGCGGGGACAATGGAATCTTCATGGCTATGCAGCAAAAAAGTCGGTGGCGATGCGCCATCTACCAAACTGTCCATGGCCGCATACTCGTCTGCCTTACGGCCACGTTTTTCACCGTTGGTTACCGCGTATAGCGGCACCAAAAAATTGGGACGACAGTCAAGGGCGTCAATAGCGTCACTTGCGATACTGGGACTGGGACTGCTGGCCGCCAAAGCCGTTGCCAAAATCAGGTGTCCGCCAGCTGAAAATCCCAGCATGCCCAAGCGCTGGGGGTCCACACCCAACGACTGCGCGTGGAAGCGCACGACCCGCATCGCTCGTTGACCATCCAGCAGCGACACGCTGGAGTGGTAGCGCGGTCCGAGTCGATAACGCAGCACAAAGGCGTGAATGCCATGGCTGTTCAGCCATTGAGCAACCTGTAACCCTTCGTGATCACTGGCCAATGTGCGGTAGCCACCACCGGGACATACGATAACGCCGCAGCCATTGGGTATGGCCGCTCGATGCACAGTCAACTGAGGGTTGTCTTCAGGGCCATTTGCCAGCGCCTCAGGCGCTTGCGACCACAGCGGTATGGCTCGTCCGGGGTTCTCTCCAATAGTCTCGTCCATAGTCCCGTCCATAATCTCGTCCATAGTCTCCTCAAGGGTCGCACCGTCATCGATTCGACCCGGTTCTCGTTGACTGCTGGGACTCTTATCATTGGGATCCATGTCACACTGCTCCTGTCCACAACGTTTTATTTCACAGGAGCCTAGAATGATCTACAGCAACGTGATCCTCAAAGCACGAGACTTAGCCGATATCGCCAATCTGCAAGAACTACTTATTGCTCAGGCCAAGGTCTCACTTACCGAAACCGGCTGCGAGCGCTTTGAGGTCTATCACTCCACAGCCGAGCCGGGCCTTTTCTTACTCGTAGAATGGTGGGCGACCCAGCAAGACCTCGACGCCCACCGCAGCGCCCCGCACTTTGTCGACGTCTACAAACCGAAGGTTATGCCGTTAGTCGAGCGCATTCCGCATCCCTGCTCGCGTCTGATATAACCACCGGACTGCGCTTTACGCGCCGAACAGCGGCAGCAGCAGCCATGCGTCATTATTCCCAGGGGCGCGCCACTAAAAAAATCCTTGAGGAACGACAACAAAGCGTTTTAAGTTCTTGGCGGGAGCATAAAAGCGGGATTAGAGGAGAGCACTATGAACCATGACTTGATTATTCGCGGCGGCACAATTGTCGACGGCAGCGGCAACGAACCCTATGTCGGCGATATCGCCATTAGCGGCGACACCATAACCCAGATCGGCGAGGTCAACGGCAGTGCCGCTGAAGAAATCGATGCACAAGGCCATATTGTGACCCCCGGGTTCGTTGATCTGCACACCCATCTAGACGCGCAAATTGGCTGGGATCCGATGATGACCCCGGTGAGCTGGCATGGTGTCACAACAGCTCTGCTCGGCAACTGCGGCGTGACCTTTGCACCCTGCAAACCCGACGACCGAGAATTTCTCGCCGGCATGATGGAGACCGTGGAGGATATTCCAAAGGATGCCATCCTCAACGGCCTACCATGGGACTGGGAAAGCTACGGTGGCTATCTCGATGCGGTAGAAAAACTGCAGCCTGTAGTCAACGTCGGCGGCCTCGTCGGCCACTGCGCCCTGCGCTTTTACGTTATGGGCGAGCGCAGTGTGGAGGAACAACCAACTAAGCAAGAGCTGGACCAACTAGTCGCATTGGCCGAACAATCCGTCGCTGAAGGCGCACTGGGGTTTTCAACATCGCGCTTTCTCGGTCACTACCTGCCAGACGGACGTCATGTGCCCGGCACACATGCGGAAGCCGAGGAACTGCTCGCCATTGCCAAGGGCGTTGGCGAGCAAGGCGGCCTAATGCAGGGCGTAATGAACTTCGCCACCAATCTAGAAACCGAAATGCACCTCCTCGGCGATCAAGCCCGGGCCGGTGCTCGGGTCTTGTTTAGCGCTGGCACCGGTGCAGACAGTCGCTTCAGCGACTTGCTACAGCAACGAATTGGAGCGATGCGCAATGAAGAAGGCCTAGACATCAATGCCGTATCGATACCGCGCAGCGGCGGCTATGTTTCCAGCATTCACAACAAGTTCTTCCTGCGCAGCACGAGCTGGAACGCGTTTTATGAAAAATCCCTCGAAGAAAAACTCAGCACACTGCGAGACGCAGATGCCTTCGCTGCCCTACTCAATGAGGCCAAGCTGGCAACTCAGGAGCGCGGCGACAAACTAAATCCGATTTTTGCGCGCCTGTTTTGGATGGGTGACGATGAAACACCCAACTATGTGCAAGGTGAGGAAGCGTCACTGACCAGTTTGGCAACCGCTGCCAACGAACACCCGGTGGAAACTTGGATGCGCATGGTGCGTGACAGCGAGGGTCGAGCCTGTTTTACCTATCGCATGTTTAATCCGAACTTAAAGCACCTGCAGGAACTGATTACTACAGACTGGGCGCTACCCGGTCTTGGTGATGCCGGTGCCCACGTTGGCCAAATTATGGATAGTGGCTGGGCCACATTCGTGCTGTCTTACTGGCATCGGGATGCCGGCGTGTACTCACTGCAAGAAGCAGTGCGCCGCATTACCGCGGCACCAGCGCGGATCTTAAATTTGCAGGACAGGGGCATATTGACGCAGGGCATGAAAGCTGACTTGAACGTTATCGATCTTGAAAATCTCGGTGAGCGTATGCCGGAATTCGCCCACGACTTTCCCGGCGGCGCAGGACGCTATGTGCAACGAGCCAAGGGCTATAAGGCGACGATTTGCAACGGATTGAAAGTACTAGAGAACGATCAGTTGCTGGGCACCCGGGCAGGCAAAGTGCTGCGCAGCAGCGACCGTGCCGCAGGATAATGTCAAAGGTATAAAACACCCGCATCAGTAAGGGCGTGATGCGGGTAATGAAAATCGTTGAGCGAGGTTTAGGTCCCGGTGCTGGTGGTGGTGCTGGTGGTGGTGGTGTTCACAGGGCCAGTGCCATTAGTGCTTGGCACACTGCTTGGCCGAGACTCATCATCATCATTGGCGATAACGACTCCAGTTGCGACCAAACCGACAAGGCCCAGAGCGACTAACGAGTTGGCACCTAAACCTGCGAATCCAACACCGGAAGCGGCGGCTCCTGCTCCAGATGCAGATCCTGCGGGCGCGCCCAAGCGAGACGCCGCTGTCTGTTGTGAGCCAGTGGTTGCAGATCGTTGCGAGGCTGTGGTTGCAGATCGTTGCGAGGCTGTGGTTGCAGACTCTTGCGAGGCTGTGGTT
>JAACDW010000188.1 GCA_009936775.1 Pseudomonadota bacterium | reverse complement strand
GCATCCGACTACTGCGTCTCCAAGGCGGCGGTGATCATGCTGACCAAAACCGTGGCCGCCGAGTACAGCACCAGTGACATTCGCGTCAACGCCATCGCCCCGGGATTTATCGAAACACCGATGACAGCCAGCATTCGACAGTCACCGGAATGGGTTGAAACTGTCATGCAAATGACGCCCATGCAGCGCTTTGGCGAAGCCAAGGAAATTGCCAGCACCGCAGTGTTCCTCGCCAGCGAAGAGTCCAGTTATTTCAGCGGTCAGACACTATTCCCTGGCGGCGGTATGTTTGTCGGCTAGGCCATCTGCGCATGGTGGCGGGCACGCGCGGTTCAGGCATCGAAGGCTTCCACATAGGCACCTAAGCTGGCGCTACCACCGGTATGAATGAAAATAACGTCGCGCAGGTGGCTGAGGTTACCAAGGGTAATTTGGTCTATTAGCGCCGCCAACGCCTTGCCCGAATACACCGGGTCAAAGAGTATTCCCTCCAGTTGCGCCGCCATACCAATGGCGTCAAGGCAGGCCTCGGTCGGCTGGCCATAGCCGCCCCCTAGGTAGGCGTGGTTTACCTCGATATCGAACGGTTGTTGCAGCTTCGCCTGCGGCCATAAATCGTGCATGCCTTGAGCCAAGTTTTGGACTCGGTCTTTTAACGTCTGCGGGTCCGGGTGGAAGACATTGATACCCAAAATTTGGCAGTCGACCCCAAGTAGGCTTTTGCCAAACACCAGTCCACTTTGCGTGCCGGCGCTCGCTGAGGCATGCACAATCATGGCGTCCTGAACCTGTTGCGCTGCGCACTGGTTCAAAAGCTCCAGCAAACAGCGGCTATAGCCTAGCGCTCCAATGGCGCTGGAGCCGCCCGCGGGAATCTCATAAACACGCTGGCCCGCGTCGGCTAATCCTGCCAGCAGGTTTTTTCGTGCCGCGCTGCTGTTTGCAAGCTCATGAATATGCAGTTGCGCACCAAGCAATTTATCCAACAACACATTGCCCTGACGCCGATAACTCTCAAAGGGCCAATCGACACGCTCACTCAGCAGCAGATGGCAGGGTAGTCCCAGCTTGGCGCATGCCGCCGCTGTCTGCCGTGCATGGTTCGACTGCACTGCACCGTGGGTGACAACGCAGTCTGCCCCAGCGGCCAACCCATCGGCCATCAAGTATTCCAGCTTGCGTGTCTTATTGCCGCCGCTCGCAAGCCCGGTGCAGTCATCGCGCTTGAGCCAAATGCGCGGGCCGCCCAGTTCTTCGCTGAGCCGGTCTAGAGGCTCCAGAGGAGTAGGGCCGTGGCCCAGTACGACTCGGGGCTGTTGCTGCAGCCATTCTAGGTTGGCACTGTCGTACATGGTTTATCCCGCTGTTTGGCTGTGTTGAGTTCCATAGGTTTGGGCGCCACGATGACTGACGCATTTGCCCCCTTGCAGTGTGCCGGCGCGAATGATGTCGTTGATGCTGCGTTGCCACTGAGCTACGCCGTGCTCGTCGATCGCGCGCAGCAGGGCTGGTACAAGCCCTGCAACGAAGGCATCACCGCAGCCGGTGGGGTCGACAATAGGCGTTACCCGAGGCGTTGGTAACGTGCGTTGGTTGCCGTCACTGAGCAGCGCCCGTACCGGCCGAGCGCCATCCGTCGCGATAATCGTTTGGCCGATAAGGCTGGTCTGCTGAGTTTCTCGCAAATGTTCAATTTCGTAAGTGTTGCCAATAACGACATCGCAAAAACTTATGGTCTTATTGAGCGCGCTGGCATCCAGCGCATCCGCGTACTGTCCCGGCACCCAAACATTCACGGTATTTGGACTACGCTGTTTTACATGTGCTAGGGCCCGTTGCATAAGAGCCGTTGGAAAGGGTGCACAAACAAATACGGCCATGCGTTCTAAGGGCTGGCGCTGCAGATGCTCGGTCCATGCATCGAGGCCAACTTCCGGCCCTGGCGCAAACGCGGTGAACTGCACGCCGTTGGGATCGGTGATGATATTTGCCTTGGCACAGTGGGCGCCCTGAATCGTTAAAACACCGGGCATGTCATTGCCCAAATGTTGCGCGTAACGGCGGAAGTCTTCACTGCCGGCGCTCGAAAGCAGTAGGTTCGGGGTTGCCTGCTGGCGCAGTCCATAGGCGATGTTGCCGCCGCAACCGCCAAAAAACTGCTGTTGCGAGTTCACCTTGCAGTTCAGGCCCGGTCCGTAGCGGTCGAAGACTTTGTCTGTGGTGCCAATAATGTCATAGGCAACTGATCCCATCAGTGCAACTCGCGGTAGCACCTCAGTTGTCATGCTGTTTGCCTACCAGTAGGCGCGCTGCGGACTTAACACCTGCTTGCAGTCGCGGTTTCAGAGCAAGATCTTGTTGGTCATCAAGATCCTGTAGAAACAGTTTTACGGCGGGGATCGCGTTAAGCTTGACGCGCAGTGTCGGCGAGGCGGTGGCGAGGCAGATAACGGCAATGGCAAAGAAAATGAAACCGGGCATCAGTGGAACCAACAGCCCAACAAAACCCAGCACCAGGCAGCACGCGCTGGTCGCGATGAGCAAAGTTTTGACAGCAATTGACACGAATCGGCCCACGG
The DNA here is from genome assembly GCA_009936775.1 of Pseudomonadota bacterium. Taxonomy (GTDB): domain Bacteria; phylum Pseudomonadota; class Gammaproteobacteria; order Pseudomonadales; family Azotimanducaceae; genus UBA4421. The sequence continues at coordinate 3,005 of JAACDW010000188.1, read as the reverse complement.
GTTGGATAAATGTATTGCAGTTATGGTGGCAAACAGCGCTAACATTTGCCAGAGCTATTGACGCCGCGTGATTTCGCCAGCCGAGTCAGTGCGTCTATGCCAGCATTGGTGCGTGAATGCTCAATCTGCGCACTGCTAAGGGGTAACGATGCTAGAAATTGAAATATTTTCCGACGCCATTTGTCCTTGGTGTTTTATCGGCAAGCGTAGGCTGGAAAGTGCTTTGCGCGCGGCTACGCCGGATGGTCAACTCGATCCGCAAGTTACCCTGCGCTGGCGTCCCTATTTGCTCTATCCCAATGCTCCCGTCGAGGGTGTCGATCGGGCCGATATGTTACGCCGTCGCTACGGTCCGCGCGGTGACAAGGGCCGGGTGCCGGCGCTCATTTTGGCAGAGGCCGCGTCGGAGCAAATTGAACTGCGCTACGACTTAATCAAACGCACCCCGAATACCCGTGCTGCCCATCGGTTGCTCGAATGGGTTTACGCTCATTGTGGTTGGCGCGCTCAGCACGAGATGGCAGAAATACTCTTTCAGGCATACTTTTGCCGCGGCCAGGATGTTGGTGATCCGACTGTGCTTGGTGCGTTGGCCGAGCCATTTGGCTTCAGCGCAGACGCAACAGACGGCGTGCTGCATGGTTCGGGCGAGCAGGGTGCCCAGTACGATGCGGATCTAAATCAGCAGCTTGAGCGCGGTTTGGAGCTCGGTGTGTCCGGTGTGCCGGGCTATGTCATGGCAGGTGCTTATCTGCTGCCCGGTGCGCAAAGCGTCGACACCATGCTGGCGATCATCCAGCGGGCGAAGGTTAAATTCGGTACGACTTAGCGGTTAGTCCATGGTGTAGGCAGGTGCCGTATTACTGGCGACCTTGCCAACAATTCGCGCAGGCACACCGGCTACGGTGACGTTGGCGGGCACATTTTCTAGCACTACGCTACCAGCACCGACCTTGGCGTTGACGCCGATTTCAATGTTGCCGATGACTTTGCAGCCCGCTGACAATAGCACGCCCTTGCGAATCTTAGGGTGGCGGTCGCCACTACTTTTGCCGGTGCCGCCAAGGGTGACCGAATGCAAAATGGAGACATCGTCCTCAATCACTGCAGTTTCGCCAATAACAATGCCCGTGGCGTGGTCGAACATGATGCCGCTGCCAATTTGCGCCGCTGGGTGAATGTCTACGCCCAAGGTAACGCTGATTTGGTTTTGGAAGAATTGTGCCAGCGTATGGCGTCGCTGCTGCCATAACCAGTGTGCGATCCGGTGAGCCTGCAGCGCGTGATAGCCCTTAAAAAAAAGGAATGCGCTGGATAAATCGCGACAAGCCGGGTCGCGATTGAAGTTAGCTATGATGTCGATTTCGGCGGCACTCAAAATATCCACATCCGCGTCGGCGGCTTCGGCAATTACATCGCGTATCAGCATGGTCGGCAGCATGGGGTTGTCGAGCTTACTGGCCAAGCGGAAGCTCAGCGCGTCGGCAAATGACTTATGGTTTAAAATGGTGGCGTGAAAATAGCTGCCTAAAATCGGCTCTTCTGCGGCCTTGGACCTGGCTTCTTCGCGCATCACCGGCCACAGATCCTCGAGGCTGTTCATCGTCTGCAGTGAGCTTGCGTGTTGGCCTTGCATCACCTCGTCGAAGCGATTTTGCAGGTTGCCGGAGGTCGCCGTGTTTGACATGTGCGTTGTTCCAATAGCGAAGTTACCCAGCGCAGCAATGAGCAATGCTGGCGCGAGGAGCGGCGAGCCTAACAGCCAGACCTAGCCCAAGTGAAGTGCGTAATTTTCGAGGATTGTTCCGCGCCAGATGTCTGTGTAGGGTGCGCGCAAGCAGACCAAGCATTGCTTGGCGCTAAACAAACGTTCAGCAGACAGGGCAAAATTCGTTGAAGCAATCGTTTACCACCGTCGCAATCGTCGCCCGTCGACACACCGAAGCCATTCTTGCCAGTATTGACGCTGTTGAAGCGTTTATGCAGCAGCATGGTGTGAAAGTGCTATTCGGCGCACAAACCCTAGCCGCCATCCCCAATGCGCAACCCAACGGCGTGGCGCGTGAGAGTGTCAGTGACGCGGCCATGGGCGCGTCCGCTGATCTGGTGATAGTAGTTGGCGGCGACGGCAGTTTGCTGGGTTTCGGGCGTGAAATGGCCGCATCCGGGGTGCCGGTGGTTGGTGTAAATCGTGGCGGTCTAGGCTTTCTCGCGGCCATCTCGCCGGAACAAATCGAAAATAAATTTGGCGAAATACTCAACGGCCAGTTCACCATAGAAGAGCACTTTTTGCTGCAAGCGAGAGTCTTGCGCGATGGTGAGGTGATTGCCGAGCAAAGCGCTCTCAACGATGTGGTCGTCAGTCCCGGCGGCGTCATGGGCATGATGGAATTCGCGTTATGGCTGGACGACGAGTTTGTCTATAACCAGCGTTCCGACGGCCTCATTGTCGCCAGCCCCACAGGCTCTACCGCCTACGCATTGTCTGCAGGGGGCCCCATCATGCACCCGCGTCTCGACGCCATCGTCGTTGTGCCGATGTTTCCGCATACCCTTACCTCGCGGCCCTTAGTGGTGCCCGGTAACCAGGTGCTGCGTCTGCGTCTGCTCAACGACTCCGCTAGCGCGCCGCTAATCAGTTGCGATTCGCAGGTGCAAATACGCTTTGCCGCTGGCGATGAAATTCAAATCAGCAAGCACCCCAACGTGCTCAGACTGCTGTCGCCATCAGACCACAGTTTTTACGAGGCCTGCCGCTCGAAGCTCGATTGGGCCAGTCGGCTAGGCGGCCAATCCTTCAATTAGGCTGGCGACGCGGCGGCAAATCTTCAGGTGTGTCGATATCGCGCACAATACCAGTGTCGCTAAACCCCACATCCTCAATGTCGCTGGCGTGGGCTTGCAGTAAATCGCGCGCGCCGCTGTCACCTTGCAGTTGGGTCATTGCTGCGAACAGCGAGTGATGAAATCCCATGGGATGGCCATGCGGCGCTACCCGGCTGTCG
>JAACDW010000187.1 GCA_009936775.1 Pseudomonadota bacterium | reverse complement strand
CTTGCAGGTAGTACGGCAAGCTGGGCAAAAACCGCCATGGCGTAATTAGCAGCACATTGTGCGGCACCAGCTGGCTCAGTTGGCCGCGGATGTCTGCGGCGCTCGGCAGCAAACCCGGCGACTGCAACTTATCCAGCTCACCCACCAGTTCAAAGCGCAATTTCAATAGGGTTTCCAAGCTCGCCAAGGTCAGAGAGAACACATCAGCCACGCCAGCGCGTTCACTTTCCATACGTTGCAGGAAATCTGCCTCGTTGGTGGGTAAATCCCGGCCATCAAAGTAGCAATACCACGCGACGCTCAACATGACCTGCTGAGCTAGCGCATCGGCATTACCCAAGGAGGCAAAATACAGACCTAGCTGCTTATGTTTGCCCAACTCGCGGCGAAAAAACTGAGCCGGTTTGCCAAGCAAATTCAGCGCTAATTGGGCATAGCCCTGTCGATTCGCCAGATCGCGCTCGGTGGCTGTCGCGTGCATGGCGATATCTACTGGCGCTTTTACTGCATTCTTTTCTTGCCGGCCCTCAGCAGGCGTTACAGCGCAGCGCAAGCCGGGAAAGCCCATGGTAGGGCCACTGGCGGTTTGCAACACGACATGATCAGGAAGCGCCTTAGGAAAGCGTTCAATAGCGCGCTGCTCGTATTCGGCTAGGTTGCCCTGCGCCTTCGCGCTGTTACCGCCCAGACGGTTTTTCAGGACCTGTAAGTCGCGGCCAGTCGCTAGCACAGCACCGCCTTCGTCGATCACTTTGCAGTGCATACGCAAATGCTCTGGCAACCGTTGTTGGTCCCAATCGGCGGCGTCTACCTGCAGGCGGTAGAGATCTCGCAGCAATGTGGCCAACGCCGATAGCAAGCGGCCTTGGCGGTAGCTGTCGGGATGCAGCAGGCGAGCCGTTAACGTATCGAGCTTGTCTGGCAGCGGCGCAAGCTGCTTACGCTTTTGCTTTGGTAGCGAACGTAACCACTGCTCTAACACGGCAGGCAACATACCCGGCACTGACCACTCCAGTGCTTGGCTGTTGACGCTTTGTAGCACCCCAGCAGGAATGGTAACGGTAATGCCATCGTCTTGCCGACCCGGCGCAAAGCGATAGTGCAGCGATAGGTTTAGCTCTCCCAGTTCTAGCTCGGCGGGAAAGTCTGTTTCCTGCAGTACGGTATCCGCACGGCGCAGCAGATCGCTCTCGCGGAAAAACAGCGCTTCCTTGTCTGCCCTTGCAAGCTTTTTATACCAATGACGTAGATCACTAATTCGTGCGAGGCCCCTTGGTATCAATTGGGCGTATTTCGCGTACAAGTCGTCGTCGCTGATCAGCAAATCACGACGCCGCCCCTTGGCTTCTGCATCTAAAATCCGCGCCGCCAGTTCGAGGTTATGGCGCAAAAAAGCTGGTGGATCCTGCACGCCGCCGCGCACCAGACCTTCGCGAATCAGCTGGTCGAAACAAAAGTCGGGGTCTGTTCTGTGATGTGCAACGGGACGTCGCTCAGCCAACACCAGACCGTAGAGCGAGATGCTCTCATAGGCGATGACCTCGCCACGCTTGACACTCCACACCGGGTCGCTACTGCGTCGACGTAGCAGATGCTGAGCGTGGGCTTCAATCCAGCGGCTTTCTACCGCTGCAACGCAACGTGCAAACACCCTTCTGGTTTCTACTATTTCAGCCGCTACAAACCACTTTGGCGTGCGTTTAGCCAGACCAGAACCGGGGAAAATGTGCATGCGCTGATTGCGCGCGCCAAGATATTTACCCCGCTCCTCATGCAGCGCAATTTGACTCAGCGACCCTACCAGTACGGCTTCGTGAATTTGCTGGTAAGTGCCTGGATTAGTATTGGCTCGCAACCCAAGCTCACCACAAACACTTTTTATCTGCCGATGAATTTCCCGCCATTCGCGCACTCGTAGCGGATTAATAAAGCGCTTGCGCAAGGCAGTCTGCCAACGGCTGTTAGTAAGTTCGTTGCGTTGTTGTTCGATCCACCGCCAAAGATTTAAGTAAGTGAGAAAGTCGGACTTTTCGTCAAGAAACATTTCGTGAGCCGTATCTGCAGCAGAGGCTTTTTCGATCGGTCGCTCACGGACATCTTGTACCGCTAGGGCGGACACGATAATCAGCATTTCGCTAAGACAGCCCTGCTGCGCGCTGGCGATCAACATGGCGCCTAGGCGCGGGTCTACAGGCATGCGCGCCATCATGCGACCAACGTGGGTTAATTTGCCCGCCTCAATGGCCCGCAGCTCTTCCAGCAGCCGCATGGCATCCTTAATCGCCTTTTGCTCCGGTGGGTCGATGAACGGAAAACGCTGAATATCCCCAAGCCCGAGCGCCTGCATTTGTAACACCACAGAAGCTAAATTGACCCTGCGGATCTCGGCATCGGTAAATTCAGGCCGCGATAGAAAATCGGCCTCTTCGTAGAGTCGATAGCACACGCCCGGAGCGACGCGGCCGCAGCGGCCCTTGCGTTGATTGGCGCTGGCCTGACTGATGGGCTCCACAGGCAACCGCTGCAGCTTCGAGCGGTAACTGTAGCGCGCAATGCGGGCCAGACCGCTGTCGATCACGTAGCCGATATTGGGCACCGTTAGTGAGGTCTCGGCTACATTGGTCGCCAGCACAATGCGACGGCGCGCCGACGAGCCAGTAAAGACCCGTCGCTGGTCTGCTGCAGATAAGCGTGCGTAGAGCGGCAAAATCTCAATCCGCTCGGCAAAGTGCTTGCGCAGACGTCGGGCCGCATCAAATATCTCGCGCTCGCCAGAAAAAAATACCAGCGCATCCCGAGCCTTACCTAGCGGCTTGGCATCAATTTCTTCAAGCACCTCAATCAGCGCGTTATCGGCATCCTCGGCTTGACCTCGATACTCTACCGTCACCGGAAAAGTGCGCCCGCCAACTTCCACCACCGGCGCGTTAGCAAAGTACTGTGAAAAACGCGCGACATCGATGGTGGCACTGGTCACGATGACTTTTAGGTCTCGCCGTTTTTGCAGCAGGCGCTGCAGAAAACCGAGCAAAAAATCAATGTTCAGACTGCGCTCGTGGGCCTCATCGACGATGATTGCATCGTACTTTTCTAAGAAACGATCGTGGCGGATTTCCGCCAGCAGCAGACCGTCGGTCATGACCTTGACCAAGGTTTCATCTTGAGTTTGATCGGAAAAACGCACCGCGTAGCCAACTTCGCGACCAAGCTCCGCACCTGTCTCTTGCGCAATACGCTGAGCTACGGTGCGCGCGGCGATGCGCCGCGGCTGGGTATGGCCTATAACACCAGACCTGCCTAAGCCAGCCTGCAGGCAAATTTTTGGGATTTGCGTGGTTTTTCCAGAGCCGGTTTCGCCGGCCACAATAACAACTTGATGCTGCTGTATGAGTTCAAGAATGCGTCCGCCTTCAGCGCTTACGGGCAGCCCGCTGCTGAGCGCACAGTCGAGATTGCCAGTAAGCTGTTCACGCCGCGCATACAGTGCCGTGGAGGCGTCGCGCAGGGCTTGAGCCTTAGCGCCGCTCGGCATACGGGAAAGTTTGAAAGCGTCGCGCCGCATCACGACGGTCTGACTCGATGTCATAGCGCTCTTTTCTCAGCAAGCGTCCCGGCACGCGCAGTGGTGCCGGGGCATACTTCGCCCTGAACCGTCTACTTCGACAGTTCGCTCATACCCTCTTCTAGGCCTTTAATGGTCAGGGGATACATGTTTCCGCTCAGCAGGTCTTGGGTCATCATCACTGAAGACGAATATTCCCATGTCTCTTGGGGCGTTGGATTCAGCCAGATGACTTTGTCGTAAATTTCGCCAAAGCGCTCCATCCATGCGGCACCCGGTTCCTCGTTCCAGTGCTCGACACTGCCGCCAGCATGGGTGATCTCATAGGGCGCCATGGTGGCGTCACCAACAAAGACCACTTTGTAGTCTTGGCTGTACTTATTTAGGATATCCAGTGTCGACAAACGCTCGCTCATACGCCGGCGATTGTCTTTCCAAACCGATTCGTAAATGAAGTTATGGAAGTAAAAGCTTTCAAGGTGCTTGAACTCGGTGCGCGATGCGGAGAACAACTCCTCACACACTTTCACGTGGGAGTCCATTGAACCGCCGATATCTAAGAACAGCAGAACTTTGACCGTATTGCGGCGTTCTGGGCGCATCTTGATATCCAACATGCCGCCGTTGTGTGCGGTTGAACGTATGGTGTGATCGATATCCAGTTCTTCTTCTGACCCTGTGCGGGCAAACTTGCGCAGTCGACGTAACGCCATTTTAATGTTGCGAGTGCCAAGTTCTACCGAATCATCGAGATTTTTGTACTGGCGTTCATCCCAAACTTTTTTGGCTTTCTTCTTCTTGCCGCGCCCAACGCCGCCGGGACCGCTCTGACCCTGTTGCTCGGCATTGCCTTCGTCCCCGTCCTTACCCTCTTCGCCTGCTTTGGCTTCGGCTTCTTCCTTGGCTTTTTTGAAGGCCTCGATGAGTTTTTCCAATCCACCTAGGCCTTCAATCTCCTTTAGATCTTCAGGCGATAGCGACTTTTCAAACTCGTGGCGCAGCCACTCATCAGGAATCAGGCTTTCCAGCAAACCGTGCAAGTCTTCGAGACCTTTGAAGTAGGCACTAAAGGCCCGATCAAACTTATCGTAGTTTTTTTCGTCCTTCACTAGAGCCGTACGACTGAGCAAATAAAAGTCATCCAAATTGGCATAGACCAATTGGTTTTTTAGCCCGAGTAACAAATCCAGCAACTCCCGGATGGTCACCGGGACCTTGTACTTTCGCAGCGTAAAAAAGAAATTTATCAGCACGGTTTAACCTCGACTGTCACGACGATTCATAAACGCTAAGCGCTCAAGAAGGTGCACATCTTGTTCGTTTTTGACCAGCGCCCCGTAAAGTGGCGGAATCGCCTTGCTGGCGTCGCGGTTGGTCAAGATTTCGTCTGGAATATCATCGGCCATGAGCAACTTCAGCCAATCGATAAGCTCTGAGGTCGAGGGTTTTTTCTTCAGACCGGGCACTTTGCGCACGTCGAAGAAAATCTCCATCGCTTCCTTAACCATATCCTGCTTCACAGATGGGAAGTGCACATCGACAATTTGTTGCATGGTTTCGCGGTCTGGAAAGTTAATGAAGTGAAAGAAGCACCGGCGCAGAAACGCATCGGGCAGCTCTTTTTCATTGTTCGAAGTAATAATGACGATTGGGCGATGCTTGGCCTTAATGGTTTTGCCTAGCTCGTAGACATAGAATTCCATACGATCAATTTCTTGCAGCAGGTCGTTCGGAAACTCAATATCCGCCTTGTCAATTTCGTCGATCAGCAGGACCACGCGTTCGTCGGCTTCAAAGGCCTCCCAGAGCTTGCCTTTCTTGATGTAGTTGGCGATGTCGTTGACGCGATCGTCGCCCAATTGAGAGTCGCGCAGGCGCGACACGGCGTCGTATTCGTACAGCCCGTTAACCGCCTTAGTCGTCGACTTGATATGCCATTCAAGCAGTGGCATACCCAATGACTTTGCGACTTCGATAGCCAACATGGTCTTACCCGTGCCCGGCTCACCCTTGATCAGCAGGGGCCGCTCCAACCGCACAGCAGCGTCTACCGCCATGCTCAGTTCGTCGGTAGAAATATAGGAATCGGTACTTTCAAAAATCATGCAGAGCTCTCTTTTCCATGTTGGCTTGTTGGGATTGCGGCGCCCTCATTGGAGTAAGCGTTGCATCAGCATTTGACGCTTGGTCCGCATACCCCTTCGAAGGGGTGGTTTTTAGTCAGCACACCGTTTGCTACCGGGCGTTATGACGTATGTTGTGTCCGCCGAGCCAATGTGTCTTATCGCCGGACGCAGCTACTTTAATGGAGCGGATGCGATGGGCGCAACATATGCATGCCTTGCAATGCGTCGCCACAAATGGTCAGCGCACTTAGCCGTTGTCTTCGCTCGCGGACGCAGCGGATAGCTTGGCAACAAGCCGATGAACCATAGCTGCTAATAGCAGCACAGCAACAAACACGCCGCATAGGCCAATGAGCATAGACAGCAGTGCGTTTGTGGAGTCGCCTTGGGCCTGAAAGCTCGACTCAAATAACAGTACGATAAAAGCTGGCGCATAAACCTGTAAGGCACCGGGCACCGCTACCGGTATAACGAATCCAGCAAACACTGTGGCCACAAAGGCCCTGCGCAAACTACGCCGCCTCGTAGTGGATTTAACCGGCAGCCTCTTCAGCAGGCTGTTTAGACACAGCGCACCAACAAAGGCGGCGGCAAATATCACCATCCAAGTCGTCGGGTAGGCGGTAAAAATGTCCATGCTCATAAAACTCCAGCGCCCCAACAAAGTTTCGTCGCAAGTTGCAGCAATTACATTTCCACCCAACGGATAATCATGTCTTGCTCGTCGGCCTCGGCAACCTCTGATTCCGCTCTGACCTTGCCCTGCACTGAAATCTCAGCCTGATGCACGGTGTCTGCGGACCCGCTCACCAAGGGGTGCCACCATTCCAGCGGGCGACCCTCGGCCAGTGTGCGGTAGGCGCAGCTTTTCGGCAGCCAGTGAAAATCACTGATGCGGTCAACAGTCAGCACTACGCAATTTTTTACTCGCGCATGACGCTGGCTGTAGGCCGTGCACTGGCAGCTATCCTGATCCAATAAATTGCATACGAGGGAAGTGTAATGTACCTCGTCAGTCTCGTCGTCTTGCAGCTTTATCATGCAGCAACGGGCGCAGCCGTCACACAGACTTTCCCATTCGAGCTGGGACATTTGTGCCAGACTCTTTGTTTCCCAAAACTTTGTCATTTGGCCAGCCAGTTATTCAGTAAGGCGGTCGTGCAGAATTGGCGCGTTACTCGGCGGCGGGAGCTGCAGCACGTAACCCTTCTCGTGCAGGCCTGCAAGCACATCGCTTGGATTCAGCCGAGACATTTTCAACTGCGGTGTGACTACCAGTTCCATCGCAAATATAGCCCGACCAAAAAGCTTGCTCAGTTCTTCAGGCAAGTCCTCCAAGTTGCTTTCTATGGGCAGGTAGAGGTAGGTGTCTGCTTTTTTTGCGCTGCGATAGACCGCGACCTCGCGGTATTTCAATGGGTCGTGCGTCATGCTTGAAGTGTCCTTGTGCCGCTAACCCGAGAGTATTTGCAAAAATTGCGCGCCCACAAGGTCTTTTCGCCAACCGGCATAATGCTCAGAAAGCGCGGTGTTTTCGGCGTAATAACGTAAACACGCCTCGACGTCTTTCCGTCGTGCCAGCAATTCTGGCGCCATACCCAGCTGTTCTGCCTTCTCGCCTGCCAAACTGCGCAAAGCCTTAACCCGTGCGTTCTGGCCCGTGCTTAAGGGTTTGTTCAGTGGCTTCGGCGGCGGCTCCGCGTTGCCCTTGGCGTGGGCGTCAAGCATTGCATTGCCATACTTGCGCGCAATGGCCCTTGGCAGCAGCTCGTTCAGCTCTGCTGCGTCAACGTGCTCCCGAGTGGCTAAATTCATCAAATGGTCGTCCCAAACAATTCGATTACGCGGCATATCAAAATGTCGCGCCGCATTTTCGCGCCAGCGACAAAGGGTTTGCAGCCGCGCCAGTTCGCGCCCAGATAACTGCCATGCCCGCTTCACCTCAGCAAAATAGGCCCCGGGGTCAGGCTCAACATAGCTGCCCCGCCCCGCCATGTCTTCGCCAAACCAAGTCAGTCGGCCGTTTGCGCTAAGCGCCTTTGTTAGCGCTTCGTACATCGGCACCAAGTAGATAACGTCGTCTGCTGCATAGACCATTTGCTCCTCGGTCAGCGGCCGCTGCAGCCAATTTGAGCGGGTCTCTTGCTTTTGCAAATCGACATCGACCACCTGTCGAACCAAATTCGCATAGCTGAGGCTGTAGTCGCTGCGCACAAAGGCGTTAGCAAATTGAGTATCAAAAATATTCGCAGGCGTTATCTTCAGGTGATGATTGATCAGTTCCAGATCTTCCTGACAGGCGTGCATCACCTTGACCTTGGTGCCGTCGGTCAAAAATTCACAGAACGGCTGCCAGTCCTCGATGGTCAATGGATCGAGCAAGAACACCTGCTTGCCAGATGCAACTTGGTACAGACCAGGTATTGGATAAAACGTATCGGTGCGGATGAACTCGGTATCCAAACCCACGCAATCGTCCCAACTGGCGACCGCAGCAGCCAGCTCATGGTCTGTATCAATCCAAAAGACTGACGTTTCTTCTTCCCTGCAAGGCATGGGTAAGCGTTCCTCCATCGGTATATTCAATTTCACCGCCCAAGGGCACGCCATGAGCGATACGACTGACTTTCGCTACATCGCCAGCCACCATGCGACTGATGAAATGCGCAGTGGCTTCGCCTTCAACGGTTGGATTGGTGGCCAAAATCAGTTCTTCTGGCTGCACTTGTTGGATGCGCGCCTGCAGTTGATCTAGGCCTAGTTGCTCCGGGCCGATACCGTCGATGGGCGAGAGTCGGCCATGCAGCACAAAGTAAAAACCACGAAAGCCTCCTGCTTGCTCGATAGCAAGCACATCGGCGGGAGATTCGACAACGCAGAGCAGCGATGCATCACGCCGCGGGTCACTGCAAACTCGGCAGACTTCAGACTCGGTTAAGTTCTGACAAACCGTACAGCGGCGCACCGCCTGCATGGCCTGCAGCAGTACATTGCCCAGCGCGGTTCCGCCGCTGCGATTGCGCTGCAACAACGTCAGCGCCATGCGCTGGGCACTCTTGGGGCCAACGCCGGGTAGCACCTGTAAGGCTTGAATCAGGTTGTCGATTAGCGCCATTAAAAGGGCATCTTGCCAAACGGCAAATTCAGGCCAGCGAGCATGCCACCACCAACCTCCTGCATCTTTTCGGCCTGAGCTTTTTCGACCCGACGCACCGTATCGTTGCATGCCGCAGCGAGCAGGTCCTCTAATACAGACTTATCTTCGTTCAGCACCGTCGGGTCGATTTCCACCCGACTGACTTCGTGGCGGCCATTCATGGTCACCCTTACCAAGCCCGCACCGCTTTCACCCTGCACCTGCAATTGGCTCATTTCGGCTTGAGCTTCCTGCATTTGCGCTTGGATTTTTTGCGCCTGTTTCATCATGTCGCCAAAATCGTTCATCGCTGGTGCTCGTTTCCTTCTGTTGCAACCATTGTGTCGTTTGTATCGCTGCAGCCTTAGTGCAGACGTACTTCTTCGAGTTTGCCATCAAAGTCTGCGAGCAAGGCCTGCACGGTAGCGTCTTCGCGCATGGCGGCTTCGGCCTCAGCTTGACGTTGCGCCAGCAATCTGGCCCGGCGCTGGGCTGGCGTTTCCTCTACAGGTTCGCCAACCTTCACGGCAATTTCTAGGGTTTCGCCAAGGATGCTCTGTAAGGCGCGCTGTAAATTTTGCACCTGTGCATCGCTCAGCAAAGTGTCGTGATCGGCGCTTAGCTGCAGTTCGATTTGCGTCTCGTCAAAAACCAGCGGCACCGAATGCTCGGCGATCATTTTTGCCACGCCGCCAATAGTTAGTTCGGCCACCACAGCGTACCAACGTTCGACTATGGAACCTGCTGCCGCGATTTCTTGGGTTGCAGCCAGGGCGCTGTTTGGCGCTGGGTTGGGATTGCTCGGTACTTCTTCTCTGCGGCTGTCTGCTGCTGCCGCGAGCTTGTCTGACTCTACCGTAGGGCTTGCCTGCGGTGCCGCTACCAGCGCCTCAGGTGTAGGCACAAGTTTGGGTATGGGTTCCGCACTGCCCTGCCTCGCTGCGCTGTTTGCGGAGCTTTCCGCTGTGCTGCCCGTCGCACCGTCCGCATTGTCTGCCGCAACTGCCGCGCGTCCCGGCACGTCTGTTGCGTTGTCCGACGGCTTGCTCGTCACTCCGCGCGGCGGCACGCCAGCACTGACGTCACGCTCTGGGGTAAAAGTCAGCATCCGCAGCAGGGTCATTTCAAAGCCGCTGCGTGGATCAGGAGCGAACGGCAGGTCACGCAGACCGACTAAGGCAATCTGATAGTACAGCTGCACTTCGTCGGCGAGAAATTCAGTCATGGCAACATCGGCGTTGGCACCAGTTGCCATGGCAACTGCCGCGTTGTGCAACGCTTCCTGCATACCGGCGAGCACATCGGCAAAATCGGCATTGCGTTCCGCCAGCTCGGCACTCAAGGCCAGCAGGTCGGCGGCACTGCCCGCAGCCAAGGCTTGCATCAGAGCGCTGACCTCGTCACGACCCACCACACCTAGCATGCTGATAACGTCTGCCTGCTTCAGTTCACCGCGCCCAAAGGCAATGGCTTGGTCGGTCAAACTCAGAGCGTCACGCATACTGCCTTGAGCCGAGCGGGCAATAACGCTGAGCGCCGGCGGCTCAAAATTAATGCCTTCGGTAGTCAGCACATCGGTTAAATAATCGACAATAGTTTGCGCGGAAATATTTTTCAGTTGGAACTGCAGACAGCGTGACAGCACCGTTACCGGCACTTTTTTCGGGTCCGTTGTAGCGAGCAAGAATTTCACATGCTCTGGCGGCTCTTCCAAGGTTTTCAGCAGCGCGTTAAAGCTCGCAATAGAGAGCATATGCACTTCGTCTATGAGATAAACCTTGTACCGCCCTCGGGTGGGCATGTACTGGGCGTTTTCTAACAGTTCACGGGTATCGTCTACGCCTGTTCGAGAGGCAGCGTCGACTTCGATCAAATCGATAAAACGATTTTCTTTTACTTCTGTACACACCGAACACACGCCGCAGGGCGTCGAGCTGACCCCCTGCTCACAGTTCAGACTTTTTGCCAGAATCCGCGCAATCGTCGTCTTACCTACCCCCCGAGTACCGGTAAACAAATAGGCATGATGCAAACGATCATGGTCCAGCGCGTGGGTCAGGGCACGCACCACATGCTCTTGCCCAACCAAGGCGTCAAAGCCACTTGGGCGTAATTTTCGTGCTAGTACTTCGTAGCTCATGGACGCTAGTCTAGCGCTGTATGCCCACGGCCTCCATGCAAGATGCACATGAATGATGACCTCCTCAATTTACACACCGGTTTCGCCGTTATCGGCCATCGCGGTGCTGCAGGCCTTGCCCCTGAGAACACCCTGCCAAGTTTCGCCAAAGCGCTAAGCCTTGGCTGCACGGGAATAGAGCTAGATGTGCACGCAGTTCAGGACCAGCAAGGCGCAACCCAGCTGTGTGTGATACACGACAAGCGCGTGGATCGCACCACTAACGCAAGTGGTTTAGTCGCGGACTATTCTGTGGAGGCGCTGGCAGCATTGGATGCGGGCAGTGGTGCTGGCGTGCCGATCCTTGACCAAGTGGTGGAGTTAACGGCTTCGTCGGCCAGCACCCTTATTAACATTGAGCTAAAGGGTGCCGACACCGCTGCGGCTACAGCGGCATTTCTAGGCAAGCGACCCAATCTACGAGCACTTGTCTCGTCTTTTGACCACAACGAACTGCGCAGTTTTCGTGCCCTAAACACCACCACAGCAGTGGCGCCACTGTTCGCCCGCACCAGCCGCCGCATGCTGCGCACAGCGCAAGAACTCAACGCTAGCTGCATCAACATCAGCCGCTCCATGGCCTCTGCCGAGCTGCTCAAAACGTGCAGTGAGGCGGGCTATCCGGTGCTGGTTTATACGGTGAACGAGCCCACCGAAGCGACAGCACTGAAGGCATCGGGGGCAGCAGGCATATT
>JAACDW010000186.1 GCA_009936775.1 Pseudomonadota bacterium | reverse complement strand
GCCTCGCCTCGCCTTGCCTCGCCGTTCCGCTTGTTTTTCGCTGCTCTGCTGGTCCGCGAGCGTGCTATGGTTTTGGCAATGCAGGCTTAATACGATAGGAGAGAGACTATGCTTCGTAACCTTGAAAAAAAAGTGGCTTGGATCACAGGTGCAGGAACTGGCATTGGCGAGGCGGGCGCCATCGCGCTGGCTCAAGCTGGCATGCATGTGGTGCTGTCGGGGCGGCGTTTGCAGAAACTGGAGGAAGTGGCGGCCCTATGCGGTGGTTCCACCAGCATTGAGATGCTCGATGTCTCGGACCAAGACGCCGTGGCGGAGGTGGCCCAGCGCATCATCCAAACCCATGGACGCATCGACGTTCTTGTTGCTTCGGCGGGTATCAACGTCAAACAGCGCAACTGGCATAACGTCAGCATAGAAGACTGGGACTCGGTTATTCGCATTGACCTCGACGGCGCCTTTTATTGCTGTAAGGCCGTACTGCCCACCATGAAACAGCAGGGCGAAGGTCTCATCATCAACATCTCATCGTGGGCGGGTAAACATGTCAGTGTGGTTACCGGGCCAGCCTATACCGCTGCAAAGCATGCCATGAACGCCATGAACGAAAGCATCAACATGGAGGCCGGACTTTATGGAGTGCGAGCTTGCGCGGTGTGTCCCGGCGAAGTGGCGACGCCTATTTTAGACAATCGCCCGGTGCCGGTGTCGGCGCAAGATCGGGCGCAAATGGTGCAGCCCGAAGACTGTGGCGAGCTGATTAAGTTTTTGGCGCAAATGCCCAATCATGTCTGCATCAATGATTTGACCATTAGCCCAACCTACAACCGTGGCTATGTGGCTCAAGCAAAGGGCCTGGAAGCGCTCTAGAACGCGAGTGTTCTGGCACAGCGTGTGTCTGCGCAACTGGCCGCTAGGCTGCGCGCTTGTTCATTGCGCTAATGGCGGGCAGAAGTTGCTCTACCATGAGCTGGGTTTGCGCAATGGTGTCGGCAGTGCCCGTAGCAATCGGGCGCAGAATAAACTTGTGTGCACCGGCTCTGTGGAAGGCTTCGACCAAGGCCATCATTTCGTCGACACCGCCCACGGCACTGTAGCCCTCGGGTTGCTTGCCTAGGCGTTTTTCCAGCACTTGGTGATGCTTCTGCACCACTGGGTCTTCTACGCTGCCAAAACGGAAGCCAAAACCGGCGCCAAAGTGGTCATCGTCAATGCTGCGGCCTAACTCGCTGGCGCGTTGTTTGATGGCGCTAATCACCGGCGCAATTTGTCCGGCGGTTTCAATACCCGCTTGCCAACCGGTGCCCCAGCGCGCGGTACGCTCAATGGCCGCCGCCGCCGAGCCACCCACCCACAAAGGCATTGGGTTTTGTATGGGCTTGGGGGCAATGGTGGCGTCCTCAAGTCGGTAGTACTCGCCCTCGAAGCAGACTCGGTCTTCGGTCCACAGTCGCGCCATAATCTGCAGGCCTTCCTCGCTGCGCTTGCCTCGGCCCTTGGTGTCTCTGCCGGTGGCGGTGAAATCTCTGGACAGCGCACTGCCCACGCCAAAGGCTGGCAGCAGGAGACCGTTGGAGAGTACGTCAATGGTGGCGCAGGCCTTGGCCATCAGCACCGGATCGCGCAGCGCCATGCTCGCCACATTCATGCCGAACTTCAGGCGCTTGCTGCCTCCGGCCAGTGCCGCCATCACGCTCATGGTTTCCAGATTGGGTGTTTTTTCAATAATGCGGTCGCTCTGCCAAATCGAGTCGACGCCACCGTTGTCACAAAGGTCGACCCATTCCCAAAAGCCGTTACCGTCATCAAAGGTGAAATTTGCTATGCCGATGCCTGCGCCGATGGTCATACTGCTCCCCGCTGTTTGGCCTGTATCGTTGCGCAAAGCTTAGCAGGTCGCCGCTGGCGCTGGCAGCGCCAATGCAGGCGTGTCGCTAGGACAGGTCAGGCGCTGAGCGATGCAATGGACAAAGACGAATACGACTATGGATGAGAACCAATACGGCACTGACGTCACTTATAGGAGCGCACAACTTTGAGCCTGCATCTGTGAACGCCCAAGATGACAGCAAGCTGGTGCTGGTTGGCGATGTGGGGGCGACCAACGCCCGTTTGCGTTTGGCGCCATGGCCACAGACTAGCGCAGCGGCGCAGTGGGGTAGCGATTTACTGGTGCTGCCTACCCGCGATTATACGGTGGGTGCGCGCTTGCTGGCGGACGCCTACGCCCAACTCGCTTCGCCCAGCCTAGGTGCCTGCGTTATTGCTGCGGCAGGGCCGGTCAGCGCTGACGGCGCGTCGTTGTCTGTGGTCAACACCGCACTGTTGTTCGAGCAACAAGCCGTTGCCGAGCAGTTAGGCGTGCGCCCAACGCTGTACAACGATTTTTATGCGCAAGCTCGGGCGATACCGCATTTGCAGCAGTTGTTGCAAATCGGTGGTGATGCCACCGCATCGGGTGTGCGCGCAATTTTAGGCGCTGGTTCAGGCTTGGGTATGGCGACACTGGTGCCCGGCACGCCCGAGCAATGGCTGGTGTTGCCGTCCGAGGGCGGCCACGCAAACCTTGCACCGGGTTCTTTTCTTGAGGCCGAACTGTGGTCTGTGCTCGCCCAAGAGCATGCGCATGTCAGTTGGGAAACCGTGCTTTGTGGTCCGGGTATCGTCAATTTGTACCGGGCCATGGCCAGTATCTGGGGCACTCGGCCCGCGCATGAGCGCGCCGAAGATGTCGTAGCCCAAGGTTTGGCATCCGATCCGCTTTGTCACCAAACCCTTGAGACATTTGCTGGTCTGTTGGGCGCTGCCGCCGGTAATTTGGCCTTAACCGTGGGTGCTCGCGGTGGTGTATACATCAGTGGCGGTATTGCGCCCCAACTGGCGGCATTTTTGCCCAGCAGCCCGCTGCGCAGACGCTTCGAGGAACGTGGCGACTTATCCGCCTATGCCCGAGACATTCCCCTGTACCTTGTCATCGACGAACAGCCCGGGCTGCTCGGTGCGCTGCACAGTCTTAGCGACTGATTTGCCCAGCGCTCGGCGATGCTATTCGCCGCTTTGATGGCGGCCGCGATCTTGTATTTGCTCGCGCCGTGACGCCACTTGGTCGGACGGGCGCTGACTTTTGTCGTGCGCGCGGCTGGCATTTTTTTCCATCGTCATGCCTTCGGCCAAGGTGGCGCTCCAGCCCGCGTCCATAATGCGGCGAATTTCGCTGCGGGTAACCGGCTCGGTAGAGACAATGTCCGCAGCCAAGCCTTCGCAGGTCGACATGAGGTCCTCGGCGGCCACGACCCGGTTCACCAGTCCCCAGGCATAGGCGGTTTCGGCGTCAAGGTAATTGCCGGTTAACGACAGTTCCTTAGCGCGATTAATGCCAATGAGTCGGGGCAGGCGTTGCGACAGCCCCCAGCCGGGTACGACGCCGACTCGGGCATGGGTATCGGCGAAACGCGTGTTGGGCGTGGCGATAATAAAGTCGCACATCAGGGCTATTTCAAAACCACCGGTAATGGCTAAGCCGTTCACCGCGCCGATTACCGGCTTGCCAACGTTGGCTACGGCTTCGCCTAGGTCGCGGTCGGTTACGGCGACGGGCTTGGTTGACGCAGTCTCGCCACCAAGTTCCTTCAGATCGAGGCCCACGGTAAAGGCTCGTCCGGCGCCGGTAAGAACAATTACCTCCGTTTCGGCATCATCGCGCAGGGCGTGAAAAGTATCTGCCAGTGTCTGCCGCAATGCCCCTGACAGCGCGTTCAGGGCCTCGGGCCGGTTCATGGTGACAGTGGTGATGCCCTTATTTGTGTTCACTAAAACTAAATCGTTGTTCAATGTGCGCACTCCTCCTCGGTTTCAAGCATAGTACCGAAGGCGGCGCTGGCGGCCTACGCTGGGCAGGCGGATAATTGCCTTGTCGGTCGTTTTCACCCAAGCGCAGCTTGCGCGGTTGATTTACACCGGCGGCATTGCTTTGATGGTAGGCAGAGATAAAGGAAACGAACTGTTTATGGTGATCGCTGATACACGCGGCTACTGGGCTGTGACATGTGGCGCAGGCGCGCTGCAAATACAACGCTGGCTGTTACTTGCTGGCGTGCTGTTGGCCAGCGGCTGCGCCAGTTTGGTCGGGTCGGTTACCGGCGGTTTGGCCAGCAACCTGTCTGCTGCCATTCTCAACAGCGAAGATCCGGCGATGATCCGCGACGGTGCGCCTGCCTATTTAATTCTCATCGACTCGCTGTTAGCGGGTTCACCAGACAACGCCGCGTTGCTGGCGCAGTCGGCAGAGCTGCATTCAGCCTATGCCGGTGCTTTTGTGGCCGACCCAGACCGTGCTGCCCAATTGCATAGCAAGGCCAAGGCACAGATTTTACGCGCTACCTGTTTGGGGTTGAAAAACGCCTGTGATCTGGAAAAAAGAGACTTCGAAGACTTTAGCGCATGGCTAAACGCCCAAGGCGCCAAGAGCGTGCCAGCGCTGTACAACCTGGGCAGCATTTGGGCCGGGTGGATTCAAGGTAATAGCTCAGACTTTGCCGCCATCGCCCAGCTTGCTCGGGTAAAGGCACTGATCCAACGAGTCGCCGACTTAGACCCAGAATATGCCAACGGCGGTGCTTTTTTGTACTTGGGTGTTTTTGAAACGTTGTTGCCACCGGCCATGGGCGGCAGGCCAGAGTTAGGCCGCCAGCATTTTGAGCGCGCGTTGGAAATTTCCAACGAGCGTAATTTAATCGTCAAGGTTATGTTGGCGGATCAGTACGGGCGCCTGATGTTCGAGCGAGAGTTGCATGACCGGCTGCTCAATGAAGTAATGACTGCTGAGGTTCAAGCGCCCGGCCTTACCTTGATGAATACCGTTGCCAAAGAACGCGCCCAACAACTATTGGACAGTGCCGATGACTATTTTTAACCACCTGCCGCGAACCATGTTTGGCCTGCCAGATGCCCGACGATGCGCTCGCGCGCTGCTGCTGGCGCTAACGCTAGGCCTGAGCGGGCTCAGCTACGCGGATACTACGCTGAAAATCGCCACCCTGTCGCCGGAGGGCACGGGCTGGATGATCGAACTGCGCGAGGCGGCGAAGAACATTCGCGTGCGCACCGAAGATCAGGTGCGGCTGAAAATTTACCCCGGTGGGGTAATGGGCGACGACAAGGCGGTGCTGCGCAAACTGCGCATAGGTCAGTTGCACGGTGCGGCCATGACCTCTGGCGGTGTCATGCAGCCCTATCCAGATATCGCGCTGTACAACTTGCCCTTGGTGTTTCGTGACAGCGCCGAGGTGGACTTCGTGCGCTCACGGCTCGACAAAAAGCTCATGGCTGGGTTGCGCAAGAAAAAATTTGTCGGCTTTGGCTTGGCTGAAGTGGGCTTCGCCTACCCGATGACAAAGCAGCCTGTCACTGCAGTTACCGATTTCCAAAATCGCAGGGTATGGGCACCAGACAACGATCCGGGCGCACTCAAAGCCTACTCGTCGTTTAACATCACGCCAACGCCTCTACCCATTGCGGATGTACTTACTGGACTGCAAACCGGTCTGATTGACAGTATTGGCTCGCCGCCCATCGGCGCCATCGCGCTGCAGTGGCATACCCAGGTGGATTACGCCCTAGAGCTGCCGCTGATGTATGTGTACGGGCTATTTGCCATCACCGAGCGGGCCTTCAACCGCATGAGTGAGGCAGAGCAGGCCATTGTCACCGAGGAGCTAACCGCAGCAGTGTCCCGAGTCGATAGCGTTTCCAGAAGAGACAACGAAGCCGCAGGTCAGGCCTTGATCGGCGAGGGCCTGCAATGGCTGCAACCGTCGGCAACCGAACGTGATGAATGGTATGCCATCGCCGACGAAGCCAACCAAAAACTCAAGCAAAACGACTATGTCTCAGCTGAAATGTTCGATGAACTGATGTCGCTGCTGCAGCAATACCGCAGCGGCCAAACTGCCACTCAGTGAATTCTATCGACGACCAAGCGACCGGGCGGGGCCTTACTCGTGCCCTGACCCTACTGCGACGCTTGGAAGACGGTATTTTGGTTGCCCTGCTGAGCACGATGATAGGCGTTGCCGCCACGCAGGTGCTGTTGCGCAACCTCTTTGACGGCGGCTTTTATTGGGGCGACTCCCTCGTCAGAGTCACTGTGCTCTGGGTGGCCCTTGTGGGCGCCATGGTGGCCTCCCGGGACGACAGCCATATTCGCATCGACTTGATTGGCCGCATGATCCGGCCCGAGCACCAGCAGTGGGTAGCGCGGCTAACGCGGCTGTTTACCTGCGCCGTATTGGTGCTGTTTACCTACGGTAGCGGTCAGTTTGTTTATTACGAATACGTCGATAACGCTATCGCCTTTGGCGATGTGCCGGCGTGGCTGTGTGAGGCCATTATGCCCATTGGTGGCGGAGTTATGGCGCTGCGCTATTTGCTGCTGGCGTTGAAACCATGATCTGGCTCGGCGTAGCCGTCATTCTCGCCATGGCGGCCTTGGGCGCGCCGCTGTTCGCGGTGCTCATGGGCGCGGCCATGCTGGGTTTTTACAGCGCCGATATCGAGCTGGCCATTGTCGGCATTGAGCTATACCGCATTGTCGATACGCCCTTGTTGGTGGCGCTACCACTGTTTACCTTCAGCGGTTATTTGCTCAGTGAAGCCAACACCTCCACCCGACTGGTGAACTTGATGCAAAGCCTGTTTGGCTGGATGCCTAGCGGTCTGGCGGTGGTGGCCTTTGTCGCCTGCGCGGTATTCACCGCTCTTACCGGAGCCTCTGGGGTGACCATTGTGGCCTTGGGCGCGCTGCTCATGCCGGCGCTTAAAGCGGCGGGCTTCAGCGAGAAATACAGCCTCGGGCTGGTAACAACGTCGGGTAGTTTGGGGCTGCTGCTGGTGCCTTCGGTGCCACTTATTTTGTACGGTGTCATCGCTCAGCAGATTGGCGTTGGCGAGTCCTTTACCATCGTCGAGCTGTTCATCGCTGGCGTCGCTCCCTTGGGTGTGATGCTCTCGCTGCTGATTTTGTGGACCCTATGGCATCACCGTGGCGGTAAAATTCCGCGTATACCCTTTGGCTTTGCCAATGTACGCAGTGCGCTGTGGGCAGCGCGCTGGGAACTGCCGCTACCCTTTGTGGTACTGGGCGGCGTATTCGGCGGCATTTTCGCCATCTCCGAGGCGGCGGCCGTAACTGCGGCCTATGTGCTGCTGGCCGAGGTCGTCTTGTATCGAGAGGTAGCTTGGCGGCAGCTGTCGAAAGTGGCCGTAGATTCCATGGTCATGGTGGGCGGCATTTTGCTCATTCTGGGTATCGCACTGGCGTTCACTAACTTTTTAGTCGATGCGGAGGTGCCTCAATACCTGCTGCAGTTCATCAATCAATACATCGAAGACCCACTGAGTTTTCTGATTCTGCTCAATGTACTGCTGTTACTGCTTGGCGCGATGCTCGACATTTTTTCGGCACTGGTCATTATGGTGCCACTGCTGCTGCCGGTTGCCGTAGGCTACGGCATTCACCCGGTGCACTTGGGCATTATCTTTTTGGCCAATATGCAAATCGGTTATTTCACGCCACCGGTGGGCATGAACCTGTTCATTGCCAGCTACCGTTTCAAGAAGCCGCTCACCGAACTGTATGCGGCAACCTTGCCGTTTTTGCTGGTACTGCTGGTGGCGCTGATTTTAATTACCTACTTTCCACAGTTGAGCCTCTGGCATTTAAACACCTGAGCAAGTTTTATGAGTAACCACCCGTTTGAAGTGAGCGTTGCCGGACAGGGTTTGTATGACGTGACCCCACAGGTCGAGGCCGCGGTGGCCGCAAGCGGCGTCGACGACGGGCTTGCCACGGTGTTTCTTCAGCACACCTCGGCGAGTCTGCTGATACAGGAAAATGCCGACCCTGCGGTGCAGGCCGATTTGCAGCACTGGCTATCGCGCTTGGTGCCAGAACACGACGCCATCTACACCCATACCGAAGAGGGACCTGACGATATGCCCGCCCACATAAAGGGGGCGTTAACCGCAGTGCAGGTAGCGGTGCCGGTGCTGCAAGGCAAACTTGCGCTTGGCATTTGGCAGGGGGTTTATCTGTGGGAGCATCGACACAGTCCGCGCACGCGCTCGGTGATCGTCAATGTGTTGGGTTGAGCCGAGCTGCGGGAGTGGTGCAAGCCGATTCCAAGGTGTTGTTGGCGTTTGCTAGCACAGACAGGCGTTAAAGGTTGTCGCGGATCTCATCCATCCACTTTTTGTGCCCGTCCGGGTCGAGGATCATGCTAGAAAAATACGCCAGCAGGTCTTTATGGGTTTGATTCAGCTTGGCCTCAAGCATGGCCTGCTCACCGGCTTTGCTGTCGATAAAGGTAAAGACTGAGGTCAAATCCTCCTGCTCGCCGAGTACGGCCTTGATCTCGCCCACCACCAAGTCGTGCAGGTCTTCAAGATCGTCTTCCTCGATACCGGCTTCGCCCGGCGATAGCACCACGTTAGCCCAAAGAGTGGCCACATAAACCTGATAAAGACTTCGATCAATAAAGCTCTCGGCCACAGTGGAGCGTTCTTTTATATCGGTGAAAACCGGTTCGAAGGCGTAGCGTAATTCGGTTGGGTCAAGCATGAGCTGATGTTGCCACAGCTGCCCGGCCAGCACTATGGCCGCTGCGGTTGGCGGCCTGTACAAGTTTCGGCTGGCCGACAGCATTGCATCAACTTTGTGCGCTGCGTAGTGTAGGGCGGCTAAAGACACGCTGGAGAGAGACTGTGTTGCAATTCGATCGAGTCAGTTTGGACGATCAATCCCAAGTGCTGCGCCAGCAGGTGCGGGACTTTATTGACGATAACCGCGAACATCTGCCCAAGCCCAACTCGGATTTTGTTACTGGCCACGATGCTGAGTTTTCGCACAAGCTCGGTGAGCAGGGGTGGATCGGTATGACATGGCCTG
>JAACDW010000185.1 GCA_009936775.1 Pseudomonadota bacterium | reverse complement strand
TACCGCCAGATCTTGTACCGCCAGATCTTGTGCCGCCAGATTTTGCACCGCAAGTTCTTGCTCATGCTGTAAGCGCAGCGCTGCGACCAGATGACGACAAACCTGCAGCCCAGCTTCTCGCCCCACACTGCTGACCGCTTTCGAGTTGATCTGGTATCTCACCTTGCCAGATTGAACTTGAGCGCTCACAAGATCGCGCGCGCCGTCATTAGCCTCGATGGGCAGCCATAAATTCTTCTGCCCCGTGTTGTTGCGCATGCCCCTCCGCGAGGGATTCGCGCCCCGCCCCTTGCTGCGCTTACGTAATGCCTTGGTCAACCGATTCACAGCAAGCCAATGGTCTTCGGCATAGCCTAGGCCTGAGGCTGCGAGCTCCCGAGCAGTAACCGTGGGCTGATTAACCGAAAGGCTGTTAGCCGCAGCCTTGCTATTTGATGACTTGCTATCGGAGACCTTACTGTACGCAGACTTACCAGTTTGGCGTTGGCCCTCAGATGGCCCGGCGAACGCGGCCCCCGCTCTTTCAGGCAGTCTAAAATCGCCCCCAAAATCAAGCTGTTGTGGCGGTGTCTGGTCTTTTGTTTGCGCTGTTCGTAGGCCCATACTGTATAAATATCAATTACTGTATATTCATACAACTATTTTTTAAGCTGCGTTATTACCAACTGATTGTCATGCCACTCGCCCAACAGCTTGGCACCCGCCTCGAAGCCTGTGCCGAGCAGTGCCTGCGCCAACGGATTCTCTACCAGCCGCTGCAGAGCACGCTTTAGCGGCCTCGCCCCATACACCGGATCGTATCCGGCCTCGCACACTGCGGACAGCGCCTGTTCACTTAGTGTTAGGTGCAGTTCCTGCTGGGCTAGCCGCTGATTCAGCTGATGCAGCTGTAAGGTCGCTATCTGGCCAATAACGCTGGCGTCTAGGGGCTTAAATACCACCACATCGTCTATTCGATTAATGAACTCTGGTCGAAAGTGTTGGGCCACCACCCCCATCACCATGCTGTTAAGCCGGGCAGCAGCGCCCTCGGCAAGCAACGACTCGTTGCTGTCTTGGGTGAAGGCCTGAATCGCCTCCGAGCCTAAATTCGAGGTCATAACCAATACGCAGTTACTGAAATTGACGGTGCGGCCGTGACCATCGGTCAGGCGACCATCATCAAGTACTTGCAGTAAAAGGTTGAACACATCGTTATGCGCTTTTTCAATTTCGTCTAACAGGATTAAAGAATACGGTTTGCGGCGTACTGCCTCCGTGAGATAGCCGCCCTCTTCATAGCCCACATAACCTGGAGGCGCGCCTATCAGCCGAGCCACCGAGTGCTTTTCCATGAACTCCGACATATCGATACGAATCATCGCGTCAGCACTATCGAACAACACTTCGGCCAGCGCCTTGCACAGTTCGGTTTTACCCACACCGGTAGGCCCAAGGAACATAAAGGAGCCATTGGGCTTACTCGGGTCGGACAAACCTGCCCGGGCGCGGCGCACCGCCTGACTCACTGCCGCTATCGGCTCTGGTTGACCAATTACCTTGTCGCTCAGCGCCTGCTCCAAGTGCAGCAAGCGTTCTTTCTCCGCCGACAGCAAACGCGCCACTGGAATACCGGTCCATTTTGCCACTACGTCGGCAATTTCTTCGGCGGTTACCTTGCTGCGTAGCAGCCGTGGCCGCAGAGTGTCCTCGTCGGCATTCCCATCAGCCTCCTCGGTTTGCACCTGCAAACGTCTTTCCAGCTCTGGAATCACGCCGTACTGCAGCTCTGACATCCGCGCCAAATCACTCTCGCGCTTGGCTGCCTCAAACTGCAAACGCGCCGCTTCCAGTTCTTCCTTGGTATCCTGCGAGCCTTTCAGCGCCTGCTTCTCGGATTCCCAGACCACTTTCAGAACAGAATACTCCCTCTCTATCTCGGCGATCTCGGCCTGCAGAGCAGTAAGTCGCTTTTTGCTCGCATCGTCGCTTTCTTTCTTCAGCGCCTCTACCTCAATTTTGAGCTGCATTAGGCGTCTGTCGAGTACATCCATGCTCTCGGGCTTGGAATCCATTTCGAGCCGTATACGACTGGCTGCTTCGTCGATTAAATCAATCGCCTTATCCGGCAGTTGCCGATCGGTAATGTACCGATGCGACAACGTCGCCGCCGCGACGATGGCCGGATCCGCAATATCCACCCCATGATGTACCTCGTAACGCTCTTTTAGACCCCGGAGTATGGCCACGGTGTCTTGCAGGTCCGGTTGGTCCACCTGCACCTTTTGAAAACGCCGCTCCAACGCGGCATCTTTCTCAATATGCTGACGATACTCATCAAGTGTAGTTGCACCGACGCAATGCAGTTCACCTCGTGCCAGCGCAGGCTTAAGCATATTGCCCGCGTCCATGGCACCGTCTGCCTTACCGGCACCCACCATGGTGTGCAGTTCATCAATAAACAAAATGATGTTGCCATCCTGTTTTGCTAAGTCATTCAACACGGCTTTTAGGCGTTCCTCGAACTCGCCCCGGTACTTGGCACCGGCGATCAGGGCACCAAGATCCAGCGATAGCACCCGCTTATTTTTCAGACTATCAGCGACCTCGCCGTTAACAATGCGTTGCGCAAGCCCCTCCACAATGGCGGTTTTGCCTACCCCGGGTTCACCAATGAGCACCGGGTTATTTTTGGTGCGGCGCTGCAGCACCTGCACCGTGCGCCGAATTTCCTCGTCGCGGCCAATTACCGGATCGAGCCTGCCCTGCTCGGCAAGAGCCGTGAGGTCCTGGGTATATTTGTCGAGCGCTTTGCGCAGTTCTTCGTCGTTCTTGTGTTCCACTTTTCTTCCCTGCCGTTGCAAGTCAATAAATTCGCGGGCTGCGTGTTCGTTAAAGCCTGCGGCTTGCCATGCCTTTGCCATCTGCGGGTCCTTGAAGGACGCCAGCACTATCCAGTCTTCGGCGATAAACTCATCCTGTGCATGTGCCGCCATTGTCTCGGCGGCCTGCAGCAGGTGCTGCAAGTCGCGACTGCCCCCAAGCTCAGAGGCAGGCTTGCTGAGTTTTGGTAGCTGGGCAATCGCCGCATCCAGCGCGGCAGCAAAGCGCTGACCGTCGCCCAATCCGCCTTGTGCCAGCAATGCAATCAGTCCCATGGGCTGCTGCTGCATGGCACGCAGGAGGTGCAGAGGCTCCAGTGCAGGACTGCCTTCGCTCACGGCCAGTTCGTGCGCGCCAGCCAAGGCTTTGTCTACGCGCTGAGTAAATGGTCTTGATGTCATTGCGTATCCTCCTCAAAGCTAACCAAAAGCTCACTACCGGTTGCCCTTGACAAGCCTTTCACCGGTAACCTGTTGTATTGAGTTGCGTCTGAGCCTTTGTTTTTCAAGCGCAACGGCTAGACTTGGGCAAATTTTTAACACCCACGCTGAGGTGGCAGATATCGATGATCCGCTGTGAGTACTTTAACGCCGACCCTGAAGACGAGATATCTGTGAGTAAGACCGTTGGCCAGATCATCCTGCAGCCTAATCATTCGCTGAGCTGGCGCGCGCTCAAGTACTTCCTAGCCCTGATGATGGCACTGTCATTTGGTATCGCTCTGACCTTTCTGTTCTACGGTTACTGGCTCGTCCTGCCCTTTACTGGTTTGGAAATGGCGGTATTAAGTTACTGCTTATGGCTGTGCCTGCGTCGCTCCAGCCTGCAGGAAGTCATCACCTTCAGCGCCGACGAAATCCGTCTGGAAACTGGTATCGAACAGCCCGAAAAAACGGAAATCTGGGAGCGCTTTTTCACCAAAATCCATATCAATCAAGCAATTCACCCCTGGTACCGCAAGAGCGTGGCCTTGGTCCACCGAGGTGACCGCTTCGAAATTGGTTCCTTTCTCACAACCCCAGAGCAGGACGAACTGATAGAGACTCTCCACGATATGGTCAGGCGAGCTGACGCTGCTATGGTCGACCGCAGCCGCGCCTAGGCGATTGCGACCGCAGACTTTAGCTGCGCTGGGTTTTCACTTGCAAAGGCGCGCTCGAACACCACTGCACGGCACCACTGGCCGCCGTGTTGATTTGTTGTGATTGCTCCCAAATGTAGCGACGCAACACTGTTGGATGCGGATGGCCATAGCGGTTGCGCCTACCACAACTGTGTACAACGATTTTTGGTGAAAGATAGCGTACGAAGCCGATGGAAGAGGATGTTGCACTGCCATGATGGGGGGACAACAAAAAAGTTATCTCTGGTGGCAGGTCGTTCAGCAATAGGCGTTCGGCTTGCGCCGAAATATCGCCACTGAGATAGGCTGCCTGAGTTGCCGTTTGCACAAGCAAAGTACAAGAGCGATCGTTGTCCGTGCGCAACCCCCGCGCTTGCAGGGTAGTAAAACGCACCCCATCCCATAGCCATGATTTTTGGTGCAAACAGGTATCAGGTCCAGTAAACGGCAGTGCCGCGAAATAGTCACGAAAGAAGTCCACTCCACCTGCATGATCCGCATCGTTATGACTGAGCAACAGCTGATCGATATTGTGCGACCCTGTAGAGCGCAGCACTGGCAACACATGGGAACGCGCCCAGTCGGAGCGCCCAAAACGCGGTCCCGTATCAACCAGCAAACGGTGACTTGCGGTATCAACAATGGCTGCGCTGCCTTGTCCCACATCCACCACTCGAATACAGAACTGCCCAGGCTGCACATCCGCCGGTGCCTGCAGCGTCAGCGTCAATACAGCTAGCGCTGCGCCAAGACGCGCATAAACGGATAGGGGTAGCAGCACGACAAAGCCAGCCAGCAGAGCCGCAAATCCAGTGGCTATTGGCACATAGCCTACCGTCGCGCTGCGCGCTGGCATCTGATCGAGCAGCATATTGAGTAATACGTCGACCAAGACAAGGCTGAAATCTGCCGCGTGCAACAAACCGTCTGACGCACCGTGCGACAACGAACCTCCAAGAAAAGCCAGGGCAGTGCCGATAAAGAGTGCGGGCACAGTCACAAGAGTAACAATGGGAACCGTCAACAAATTTGCCAGCATCGAACCCACCGCTACTTCGCCAAGCAGCAGTACCAATAGCGGCGACAGCCCCAACCAAAGCACACCTTGAACCTGTAACAGCGAGGCCACTGATCCGGCCCGTGGGCGGCGCGGGTAAAAAAAGCCGAGCAAAACGGCTACGGCGCCAAACGACAGCCAAAATCCGGAATGCAGCACTTGCAGCGGCATCAACCAGATCGTGCCGATCAATACCAATAGCAGCACTTGCCAAATCGACACTCGACGGCGCAACAGGCGCAGCACCAGCAAACACACAAGCATGCCGGCGACTCGCACTACCGGCGATCCTGCGCCGGTTAGCCAAGCCAGTACAACCGCCGCCACGCATACCGCGCTAGCGCTCCTCAGTTCAGCGTAGAGCCTGCTCTTACCGATACAGACGAGGCGCAGTGGCAGATGCATCAGGCCAAAAAGCAGTAATGCGAAAACAGACACATGCAGCCCAGATACCACCAACAGATGGATCGTCCCGGCGCGCCGATGGCGCTCCCAGGTGGCGGCATCGACTGCGTTGCTGTCACCGGTAACCAGCGCTAACAAAATATCCGCTCTTACCAAGCCGCGAACTTGCAAGAGCGAGTGGACCTGATTGACCCAGCGGTAACGTAGCGGCAGATGACTGGGTGTGGTCCGAATCACGCCCTCGCGTACGTAGCCCGTCGCACTGTAACCGCTGGCCAACAACCAGCGTTGATAGTCGAAGCCACCGGGATTTGCCGCCCCCCAAGGCTGCCGCAACTTAGCCTTTAGGGCCAGAGTTTGACGCACCTGAATATCCGCCACACTTAACCATCGCAGCCGTAGCCGTTTGCCAGCAAGAGAAGGGCATGATTCAGCCACGGGCGGTTGCGCCTGTTGCCGGCGTTGTTCAGGTTGGCTCGGTAGCACCAGCAGATCAAGGGTCCAAAACCCACTGTCTTCGCGAGCCGCGGCCAGCACCTGAACATCGATGCCAAGATCAACACCCGCAGCACATTCCGGTATGATGCCTGCCTGCGCGTGATGCCACGCGGCAGCGACATAAAATCCGGTGATAACCAGTACCACCCACCAGCAACGATAGTTGGCCCAGATGGCGCTCAGAGTATTAGCTAGGGCGTGACACTTAGTGTCGGTTGCGGCTAACACTGCAACAAGGACCAATCTGACAACTGGCGGAACAGTCCACTGGAAGCGGTAAGCGTTAGCAGCAGGACATGGGCCATGGAAGCCAACAAAAAGGTCAATTACTAGCCGTTTATCATGAAAGATCGACTGCGCAAATTAATCCCCACTCGCGAAAGTCTGCGTAAGATTTCCGCCCTGCGTCCTGTAGCTCATTTGCTCAATCGGCAGGAGCTGTGGCATATGAATCGGCGTGCCGTTTCCGGAGCTGCCTTCGTCGGACTGTTTTCGGCCTTTATTCCTGTGCCGTCGCAAATGCTGCTGGCTGCGCTTATCGCCATCCTCACGCGCGTCAACTTACCGATCTCGGTGGCACTAGTATGGATCACCAACCCGATTACCATTCCGCCAATGTTCTACGCCGCCTATCACTTGGGGGCGTTGATACTCGGCATAAACACCAACGATTTTCAGGTCGAGATAACCTTCGATTGGTTGTTCGAGAACTTTATGGCCATTAGCGAGCCGCTGTTGGTTGGAGCCGTTGCCTGCGGCCTGATCAGCGGTAGCCTAGGCTTCACCGCTGCGCATTTCATCTGGCGCAACCAGGTGCTAAGGCGCTGGCGCAAGCGCCGCCAAACTCGCTCTCAGCGGCCCCATTCATCCGCATAGCCAGCGAGCAGCGCACTCGCGCTGTGCTGCATTGTGCAACAAAAATCGGCCGCACAGCTCAGTGCAAAAACTGCGCAGGATTCAGCTGACTGGCACGCCGCGCAGGCGCCCAAGCTGCAAGCACCGCAA
The DNA here is from genome assembly GCA_009936775.1 of Pseudomonadota bacterium. GTDB lineage: Bacteria > Pseudomonadota > Gammaproteobacteria > Pseudomonadales > Azotimanducaceae > UBA4421. The sequence continues at coordinate 13,948 of JAACDW010000185.1, read as the reverse complement.
GTATGAAACTGATCGACCCAATAATGAGCAGGTCGGCGGTAACGATGCGAGTGGGTACCGTTACAAAATAGGATCCATCGAGCAAATGCTGGCCGCTTATCGCCGCCAAAAAGTCAACCAGTTCGTTGACATACGCCGTCATCAGTAGCCCTACAGCCAAGCCTATACCAGTGCCAAAGAGCGCCACCAAGGCTCCCTGCGATAAAAACAATGACAAAATAAACCCGCGCTCGGCGCCCAAGGTACGCAGCATGGCGATCTGGGCGCGTTTGTCGTAGACCATCATCGACTGCCCCGCAACGATGTTGAAAGCAGCGATAGCAACCACGAGAAACAACAGCACAAACATCATGGCTTTTTCTAACCGAACTGCTTGAAACAACTCGCCATAAACCGACTCCCACGTCGCCAGCGACAGTTCGGGCTGCAGTTCGTGCAACCGCGCGCCGGTGCGACCTGCCTGCAACGGGTCATGCAGCATGACTCGAGTGCCAACTTGGCCGAGGGTGCGCCAGTAGGCATCCTCATGAAGATCAAGATTTACGAGCACCATGCTGTAATCCGTTTCTGCCCCAAGTTCAAAGGTGCCCACCAAGTTAAAGCGTAGCCAGCGCAAGGCCACGCTATCGCCCTGACTAATGGTGAGCCCTACCGTGACCGCATCGCCTACAGATAATCCCTGATAACGGGCGAGGGGTTCGCCCATGACAAGGGCGTCGCCAAAGTGCTGCAGGTTCGTAAGATTGCCCTGCTGCATCGCTTGTTCGAGAACGTCCATTTGCGCCAGCTCTGCTGCGGCAAAACCGATGACGCTCACTGGCTGACTGTGTCTACCGGTGTTGACTAAGCCAACCCCTTGAAAGTACTTGCCCACCGACCGCACATTGGCATCGTTTGCCAAATCGTCGCTAAGAGTCGCATTGAGTGGCGTCTGCGCAATAGACACGTGTGGGATGTTGCCAAGCAGACGCTGCTTAAGCTCATAGTCAAAGCCATTCATGACACTAACAACCAAGGTCAAGATCGCGACGCCTAACAGTAGGCCAAACAACGACACCCACGTAACGAATCGCGCAAAGCCGTTACCACCCTGCAGCAACAGCCGCACAGACATCTGCGCTAACAGTGGCCATCTCGGTGATGCGTGCACCGATAAGGCCTCCACGCTAGTTCCGCTCTTCGCGCGGAAGCTCGAGCAGCTTGCCATCTACCAATGTCAACACACGGTCGAAATGATCGAGCATGGATGGGTCGTGAGTCACCACCAGAAAGCCAACTGCCACGGATTCACTAAGATCGACCATAAGACTCATTAATTCACGAGCGCTCGCGCTATCCAGATTGCCCGTAGGTTCGTCAGCCAAAACCACGCTAGGTGCATGGATCAGTGCCCGGGCAACTGCCACGCGCTGACGCTCCCCGCCAGACAGTTCGCTGGGCAAATGATGAAGACGCCGCGCCAAACCCACGCGCGTTAGCAAAGCGGCACTTCGCTGCTCTGCTTCGGGTTGCGACAGCCCATTCAGGCGCAAAGGCATCGCCACATTTTCTAACGCAGTGAACTCTGACAACAAGTGATGTTGCTGGTAAACAAACCCCATATGTCGACGCCGCAACCCAGTGCGAACCTCGCTGCTGGCCGGCGTCATAGTCTCCCCCACCACAGTCACGCTGCCTGCGTCGGCGTCATCGAGACCGGCTAACACATGCAGCAAGGTGCTTTTACCGGAACCGGAACGACCAACAATGGCCACACGCTCGCCCGCGCTCAGGGTTAGCTCAACCCCATTGAGCACAGCGATTTGGGCCTCGCTCTGGCAAAAGCGTTTCGCCACGCCTTGGGCAGTCAAGACAGGTGTCAGTTCACTCATTGGCGAGCACCTGACTTGGCTGCAAGCCCATGGCACGCCAAGCCGGATAAAGACTCGCCAGCACAGTGGTGCTGACAGCAAGGCCAGCAATCAAAAGCAAGTCCTCGAATAAAATTTGCACCGGCAAATAGCCGATAAAATATTGCGACATAAAATCCTGCAACAGCAGTTGTGAGGCGGCATTCACCAGACTAGGCACAATCCAACTCAGCAGCAGCCCCACAGCTATACCCGCCACGGTGCCAGCAACACCCAGCATCACGCCCAAGGACGAGAACAGCCTTAACACTGCCCAACGACTGCTGCCCATACTGCGCAAAATAGCGATATCGCCCTTACGCTGCTCGACGATCATGATCAGGCCCGACACCAAATTAAACGCCGCCACGGCGATCAGTAGCGAAAACAGCAAAAACAGCGTCGCTTTTTGCACCGCGATGGCCTGATAGAGGGTGCCAAAGTCGGCCATCCATGTGCGTACCCAGGGCGCCATCGCCGCTAGCTGCTGGTAAAGGTATTGGCTAGCCGCATAGGAGTCGAAAAGATCTTGCATACGTCCCTGCACGCCATGGACCCGTCCGGGCATGCGCAGCAGGCGTTGTGCTGCGGCAAGACTAACAAACACCCCAGTGGCGTCGAGTTGTGATTGGCTGCGGAAAGTAGCAACCAAGGTAAAACGCTTTTGCCGAGGTAAGGCACCGGCAATACTGACCCGCTGATCGGCCAGCAGTAGCACTACATCATCGCCAATGGCAAGGCCGAGTTCGGCGGCCAGACGACTGCCCATCAGCATGCCAAAGGACGCATTTTGCAGTTCGTCCAAGCGGCCCGCATCGACGAATTGATCCAACGCACTAACAGCCCAATACTGTTTATCAATACCCGTCATTTGTGCAGCCACTACCCGGCCATTGGCTGCCAGCAAACCGCTACTGCGAACAACGGGGGCCAGCGCAAGCAGGCCGCTGGCTTCGGGCAAATTCGTCATTTCCGGCAGCGCCGCACTGGCAATGCCTTGCTCGGAAGTGGCGGTAATATGCGGCAGCACGCGCAGCAAACGCTCGCGCAGCTCGCGCTCGAAGCCGTTCACCACGCAGGTGACGAATACGAGCACAGCGATGCTGATCACCAGTCCGGCAAGAGCTAGAGCACCAACGGAGTTGACGTTCGTGGTATTGGCAGGCGATCTACCTTGCCGGCCCAGCCGGCCCAAGGCATAACGAAACGCCATAAATGCAGTGAAATTAGCCGGCATTTTGCACCGGAGGCTAGCGCCTATTCGCCAACGCGCTGGGCCAGATCTGCGGCACTTGGTCCGTTCGCTACAGTAGTAGCCTGAGAATCTGCTGGCCTATCGCTGGATGACGGCGCGAACGCTGACTTGTCACAGTTCATCGGGTCGCCACCACAGACCTCACACTCCATTTCCATGCCCAGGGCCTTCATGCCGCCACAGCTACCCGCAATAGGTTGACGGCCGAAGATTACGCCTACCGCCATTGCGCCAATCAAGGCAAGCATGACAAAAAAAGCGATAATGACAGTATCCATACGTTACTCCGGCGGCGCTGAAAAATGGCTGCGCATGGGCGGAGTATAGCGCTCAATAAAGCCGCCATCAGCGCTTTTCTCGATCAGCAAAACGGCAAGGTCGAGATTGTTCGCAAACGCCATGCCTGCGTCTCCCCCCAGCACCATGATCGTCGTCGCATAAGCGTCGGCAAACATGGCTTGGGGATGGATGACGGTTACCGAGGCCACACTGTTGTTCGCGGGGGCACCGGTTCGCGGATCAATCACATGGTCTACCCGCACACCATCGATTTCACGAAAGTTACGATAGTCCCCGGACGTGGCGATGCCGCCGTTACGTAGCGTTAACACGCGCTGAATGGAACCTCGGCCTCCCGGCAACGGCTTTTCTACGCCGATACGCCAAACGGCGCCAGAGGCATTGCTGCCCTGAGTGCGCATCTCACCACCGATATCCACCATAAAATCTTTGCAGCCAGTCGCCCTAAGATAGTCAGCAAGCTCGTCAACCCCCAGCCCCTTGGCCAGCGCCGACAGATCCACATAGACCGCGTCGGCATCTTTTTGCGCTAGCGCATTGGCGTAATCTAACTGCAAACGCTGCATACCAACCCAGCGTGCGGCGCGGCGTTGGGCTTCTGGTGTCGGTAGGTTCACCACCTCGCCGGGACCGAAGCCCCATAGATTGACCAAGGGACCAATGGTGACATCAAAGGCTCCAGCACTTTGCCGCCAAACCTCAAGGGCCGCCTGCATTACGTTGTTGAAGCGCGGCGACAGTGCGACCCATTGCTGGGCTGGCGCGCCGTTGAAGGTGCTGATCTCTGATTCCGCCACATAGGTAGATAAGCTGTTATTGAAAGCAATGAGCAGCGAATCAAGTTCACTCTGGCTCACCGCGCAGCGGGCACTTTGCCGGTACTGAACGCGGTAGTAAGTACCCATGGTGTTGCCTTGAACTTGGGTGTAACGCGCAGGCAGCAGGGGCGAATCCGCATCTTGGTCGGAGCCACAGGCATTGACGACAAGCAAGCCAACAATCATCGCCAGATAACGCCAGACACTATATTTCACTATGACTCTCGCTCTCGTCGGTTGCAGGTTAGCCGCCTATGTTACCTAGGTTGCGCAGCAGATTGGGTTAGCAAAAAAGTCCGCGCTATGCCCGTAGTTTTGCTAATTGGGGCCGCAATAGGCACCATTCCCCCTCTTCGATACTCAAACCACAGCTAGACATCGCTCGTTAAGGCCATCAAATGAATTCTCGTTGGTTTGCACCACTGATTTTTGCCGCAGCCATTGTCGGCTGGCTGGCAGCCGTCACCCTACCCGATGTGCTTTGGTTAGATCAGCTAACTGCACTGCTGCGTACGGCATTTTTCTCGGCGCTAAAAATGGTTATCGCGCCGCTGATTTTCTTTTCGCTGATTGCAGGCGTAATGCAGCTACGGGCCTCTCACCAAATGGGCCGCCTGGGCTCAGTGACCATAGGCTATTACCTCACCACCACGGGTATCGCCGTGGTCATCGGCTTGGTCATTGTTTTGTTCTACCACCCGTGGACAGATCTGCCGCCGCTTATCGAAGACCCAAGCGTACTCGGTGACGTTACCGCGCAGTCCGCACGCTTGATTGATCCCGGTGACGGCTCAACTTTCAGTCTGCTTAGCAATCTGCTGCAACGCATGTTGGTTAATCCCTTTAATGCGCTCGGGGAAATGAATGTACTTGGCATTTTGGTGGGAGCCATTCTTTTGGGGTTAGCCGCAGCCATCACACTGCCCACAGATTCTGCGCTGCCAAAAATATTCGAGGAACTGGCCCAGGTCACCTACAAGCTCGCCGGATGGGTACTCACTACTCTGCCCATTGGCTTGTTTGCAATTACGTTCCAACTGGCGCAGAAGATCGACTTTTCCACCCTAATCGCTCTTGGCCAGTTAGCGGGCGTGGTATTCGGTGCCACGCTATTTCATGGTCTGATCGTTCTGCCGACCATCGCTTGGCTGGTCTCAGGCATGACACCTTGGCAGTTCTTGCGCGCCGTAAATCAGCCAATGCTGACAGCTTTTTTTACCTCATCCAGCGCCGCCACATTACCCCTTTCTATGAGCACGGCCCAAGCCAATCTTGGCGTGGACAGGGCCCGCAGCGCCTTCGTACTACCCCTTGGCGCGACGGCAAACATGGATGGCACTGCTCTATTTGAAGGCATTGCAGCAGTATTCCTTGCCTACATGTTCGGCATCGACCTTGGCACCACTGGTGTGGTGGCAATTTTTCTGGTCGCCATGCTGTCGTCAGTAGGCGCGCCGGGTATTCCCTCTGGCTCCATGGCCGGCATGCAAATGGTGCTGCTCGCGGTAGGCATACCGTTGGAAGCCATCGGCCTGCTGCTGCTCATCGAGCGGCCGTTGGATACCTTTCGCACCGCAGTCAATGTGGAGGGCGACTTGGTAGGCTGTTTGGTCGCCAAGCGCTTTGCTTCCTAGCAACACAAAAAATTAAGCAGTAACGGCATTTCCTATGGCACCGAGATTGTTGATGCTCCGTCATGGCCAAATACTGGCGAACAAACTAGGCCGCTGGCACGGCTCCACGGACACCCCACTGACCGTGCGCGGCCGCTGGCAAGCGTACCTTACGGGTCGCTACCTTGATCGCCAGGAAAACCTCGCAGCGGTTTACACCAGCCCGCTGCAGCGCTGCAGACATACCGCCGCCTTGGCTGCGCCAAAATCCAAGGCCCAGCACCAAGTGGTGGAGGGTATCGCTGAAATGTCGGTTGGCGACTGGGAGGATATGCGCTTTAGCGAGCTCAATGCAGAACACAACTTGATTAAGCGTTTGAATGACAACCTTGACTGGGCACCACCCAATGGCGAGGCGCTCGGGACCGTTGCCAAGCGCATGCGGCAAAGTCTTGAGGCCATCAGCGCTGCCCACAGCGACGATGAAACCGTGCTAGTGGTCAGTCATGGTGCCGCCATGGCCGTCGCCTTGGGTGAGTTGGTGCATCAACAACCTACCGGATGGATGCGCTATCACTTTGAAAATTGCAGTCTCACGCAACTGCGGCTAGACCCCACTGGTGGAGCAGCAGAACTCATCGATTTCAACAACTGTGCACACCGCAAGCCCTTCAGTTAGAGTCTCGGACCGGACAGTTTTAAACAACGCAGCGAATTTGAGGAGAACGCTAATGGGCGAATATTCCATTGTCGAGAAAGCCGACCACATTATGACCGTGCGCATCAACCGACCCGATCGTCTGAATGCCCTGCACCCACTGGCGAATGCTGAACTGGGTGAGGTATTTGATGACTTTGCCGCCGACGACGACATGTGGGTTGCCATCATTACCGGCGAAGGTCGCGGCTTCAGTGCCGGCAACGATTTACGCTATCAAGCCGAGGGCGGCGAACGGGTGCCAACCCCAATGGGCTTCGGCGGCCTAACCTCGCGCTTTGATATGAACAAGCCCGTTATCGCCGCAGTAAACGGTGTGGCCATGGGCGGCGGCTTTGAAATCGCCCTAGCATGCGATCTCATCATCGCGTCGGAAAACGCCAAGTTTGCGCTACCCGAGCCCAAGGTTGGCCTTGCCGCGCTGGCCGGTGGACTAAACCGCTTGCCGCGTCAAATTGGCCCGAAGCGCGCACTTGGCATGATTCTTACCGGACGCCACGTGAGCCCTGAAGAAGGCAAGGATTTGGGTTTCGTCAACGAGGTAGTACCCCACGACAAACTGATGGATGCGGCGATGGACTGGGCCAAGCAAATTTGTGCCTGCGCCCCGCTTTCCATTCGCGCCAGCAAGGATGTGGTTTACAAGAGCGTGGACAGCGCGTCGCTGCAGGACGCCATGGAAGCGAAGTACGATACGGTAAAAGCCATGGTAGGCAGTGCAGATTTCATCGAGGGCCCCAAGGCCTTTGCAGAAAAACGCGCACCCAACTGGCAGGGCAAGTAACGCCAGCACGGCAGCACACGAGAGGGAATGACCATGTTGAAAGTAACCCACCGAGACCTCATTGACCGCGCCTTAGCCGAGATCGAGACACTAGAAATTGAAGCAGCCGAAGCACTGCTCGACGACGACGATGCGGTCTTTGTCGACCTGCGTGACCCGCGTGAGCTAGAACGCGAAGGCAAGGTTCCTAATGCCTTTCATGCGCCTCGCGGTATGCTGGAATTTTGGGTAGACCCATCGTCGCCCTATCACAAAGAGGTTTTTGCCTCGGGTAAAAAGCTCGTCTTTTACTGCCAAAGTGGCTGGCGCTCGGCGCTGGCCACCAAGGCAGTGCAAGATATGGGGCTTGAACGGGTTTGCCATATTGGTGACGGCTATCGTGGCTGGAAAGACAGCGGCGCGGTCACCGAGGAGGTAGAGCCCAAGCGCCGATAGGGCGACATCGGGACGCACCAAATGTGCAAGCACTTGAGTTATCACCAGAAACTCGAGCGCCCCGCTCACCTTGAGTCTATACCGGAGTATCCATGGCACTGCTGATCCACATACTCGCCTTCTGCGGCGGCTTCGTCATTATGTCCATGGAATTGCTGGGCGGGCGCATACTCGCTCCCTACTTCGGCAGCGGCGTCTACGTGGGGGGCAGTATTATCACTGTTTTCATGCTTTCGTTATCGCTTGGCTACCTGCTCGGCGGGCGGCTGTCAGTCAACAATCCCTCGCTAACGCGCTTTGCCGGCATATTTGCCCTAGGCGCGATTCTTCTTTATCCACTCATACTGTTCGCCGAACCGATAATGGAATTCATATTCCTACGCATCGAAGACCCACGCTACGGCTCACTGGTGGCCTCCGCGTTTTTGTTCATTTTACCGACAGTGATCCTCGGCATGATTTCACCCTACTCGGTCAGACTCTTAGTCACCAAGGTGGAAGAAAGTGGCAAGGTTGCGGGCACACTGTATTTTGTCTCAACCCTTGGCAGCGCTATCGGCACCCTAATGACCTCGTTCTACTTTATTCTGTGGTTCGAGGTGAACACGGTGCTGACTCTGTTGACCTTGGTGCTACTCGTTGTCGCGGCTGTCGCAGTGGTGGCCGCGAGGCGCTAAGCCGTCATGAGCCGGAACCTGAGGGCGTTTTCTATCGATCGCGGACGCTGGCAGCAGCAAACCGACTTTCTACTAACGACCAATGTATGGAGGCATAGATGAACCAAATCAGGCAGTTATCAGTACAGTGGATCTGGGGATTGCTGTTTATGCTGTTGGCGTCGTCCGCCGAAGCCAAAATTCTCCACGAAGAGCGCTCTGTCTACACCCGTATCATCGTGCAAGACAGCAACCGCCTGCGCTGCCTGAAGTTCACGCTAAAGCGCGACGACAGCACTCAAACCTGCATCAACCTTAACCACCCGAAGCAACTGGTGTTCTCCTACACCAAGATGTCCTTGGCCAGCTTGCTGCTGCAACCTAACCCTCGGCGCGTGCTGATTATTGGTCTTGGCGGCGGCACCCTGCCCATGGCTTTGCGCGATATAGCCGCCGAGGCGACCATCGACACTGTGGAAATCGATGCGGCGGTCGTACGGGTGGCCAAGAATTACTTCGGCTATGTGGAAGATGAGAAAAATCGAGCCATCACTCAAGATGCGCGGGTCTATGGCAAGCGCGCTGCGCTGCGCGGCCTCGAATACGACCTGATAATTTTAGACGCTTTCAACGGTGAATATATTCCCGAACACTTAATGACCGTCGAGTTTTTGCAGGAGATGCAAGCCTTGCTCAGTGACGGTGGCGTGCTGGTGGCCAACACGTTTGCGAACAGCGAGCTCTACGACTACGAGTCAGCAACCTATGCAGCGGTCTTTGGCGAGTTTTTGAACTTTCGCAGCCCTGCTACGGGTAACCGCATAATCATTGTTCCCCAAGCAAGGCTAACTGCAGACCAGCGCAGCGAACTCAGCGCAGAGGCAATGCAGGCCCGGGCCGAGCAATTACAAACTGCGCTAGAACCATACGACGTGCCCATTACCGCCTACGCGAAAAAACTGGTCTGGCTGAGCAAGAGACAGCCGGACTGGGATATCGATGCCTATCCGCTGACGGATCAATTCTCGCCAGCGAATGTGCTTAACAGTCGATAACCAACCGTTACGCTATTGCTAGCCCCACTGCTAGCCCTACTGCTTGGCCCAATATTCGTCTTTCAGCAGACGCTTATACAGTTTGCCTGTTGGGTGACGCGGCAGTTCCTCACGAAAATCGATAGAGCGCGGACACTTAATACTTGATAGCTGGGCGCGGCAATAATCAAGCAACTCAACTTCCATCTCCGGGGTGCCCATGGACAAATCCCGCAACTGCACTACGCCTTTTACTTCCTCGCCAAAATCTGGATTGGGTACGCCGAATACCGCCACATCAACAACGGCGTCATGGGTAATGAGGGCGTTCTCAGCTTCCTGAGGGTAAATGTTTACCCCGCCAGAAATGATCATAAAATGCTGGCGATCGGTGAGATACAGATAGCCGTCTTCGTCTACGTAGCCCACATCGCCGAGGGTCGACCAACCCTTGGGATGACGCGATTCACTGGTTTTGCCCTCGTCTTTGTAGTATTCGAAGGTGCCGCCGCCGTCCATATAAATGGTGCCGGATTCACCGACAGGTACTTCCTTGCCGTCATCGTCACAGATATGCAGCTCACAGGTAAGCGGTTTACCAACAGAACCCTTATGAGCCAGCCACTCCTCGGAGTTTAGCTGCACAAAACCGTTACCCTCGGTGCCCGCGTAATACTCATAAATCACAGGCCCCCACCAATCGATCATTTGCTCCTTGATGGGTATGGGGCAAGGTGCCGCCGCATGAATGGCACAGCTCAAGGAGCTAACGTCGTATTTCAGACGCACCTCTTCGGGCAGTTTCAACATACGCACAAACATGGTCGGCACCCACTGACTGTGGGTGATTTTGTACTGTTCGATGCACTGCAAAGCGAACTCGGCCTCGAAATGCTCCATCACCACGACGGGCACCCCGGTGCGAATGCAGTTCATGGTGAAAGCCAAGGGTGCGGCGTGGTAAAGGGGTGCAGGCGACAAGTAAACCGACTCGTCGGATGCGCCATAAAGCACCTTCAAAAGATCCACGGCCTCTTCCTCACCGTAGGCTACTTCAGGCAGCGGCCGCTTCACTCCCTTGGGATACCCTGTCGTACCGGACGAGTACAGCATCGCTGCGCCCTCGCTTTGATCCGCAATGGGCTGGCTTGACATGGCTGCGGTGGCAGCCTCCCAACTGGCAAAACCGTCAATTGTGCCATCCAGCATATAGGCCTGTTCGACCAAGGGCATTTTGCCAACCAACGGCTCCACAACTTCTTTACGCGCATAAGAGGTAATGAAAACCCGTGCTTCGCAATTATTCACAATGTAGTCGACTTCCTGCTGCTGCAGGCGCCAGCTGATGGCAGTGAAATAAATGCCCGAGCGCTGAGCGGCCCAACAGATCTGGAAAAAACGCGGATGGTTCTCAAGCAAAATAGCAATATGATCACCGCGCTGTAGCCCCAGCGAACGCAACAGTTGCGCGCCTTGATTGGCATTGGCTTCTAGTTCGGCAAAGGTCACAACGACGCCGGTTTCGGCCATTGTGTATGCAGGCTTATCTGGGTGGGTGGCGGCGGTATCAGCTGGACTCATGTATTTCTCCCCAAAATAACTGGTCTCGATTGTTGCAGCCGCAGGCCCGAAGCGAATCAGGTCCTGGGCTGTCTGTTGTGTTTGAGCGGCTGCTATGCCTCGGCATGCAGAGTAAGCGACACCGAATTCATGCAGTAGCGCAGCCCCGTAGGCTCTGGGCCATCCGGAAATACATGCCCCAAATGGGCATCACAGCGAGCACACAGTACTTCGATGCGGCGCATACCCAATGAGTTGTCTTCCTGGTGAATTAACGCTTCAGATTCTAGCGGCGCAAAAAAGCTCGGCCAGCCGCAGCCAGCATCAAATTTAGTGCCCGCATCGAACAGCGGGCTGTCGCAGCACTTACACAAATAGGTGCCCGGGCGCTCTTCGTCCCAGTAAATGCCAGTAAACGGGCGCTCAGTTCCCGCCTGACGGGCCACTGCATATTCTTCCGGCGATAGCTGGCTCTGCCATTCTTCATCGCTTTTGACGATCTTTTCGGGTTCTGCGTTCACAATCACCTCTTTTTCTCTACTTTGTTGATGCTAAGCCAAAGTCAGCGCCTTAGACTAGTGCTCTCACGCATTCTTCTGCAGCTACTGCTGGCCGCACATGAATGCAATGCTACTTAGGAAAGCCAATGACACAGGTCGAGCCGTTGCAATCGCCCTCTAGAACCATTCGTAAGTCTGACAAACTGGCAGACGTATGCTACGACATCCGGGGACCGGTGCTTACTGCGGCCAATCAACTGGAAGCGGAAGGCCATCAAATTCTCAAGCTCAATATCGGCAATCCGGCGCCTTGGGGCTTTAATGCGCCAGAGGAAATACTCCGCGATGTGGTCCGCAACATTCCTAACTCGCAGGGCTACTGGGACTCAAAGGGTTTGTTTGCCGCACGCAAGGCCGTGATGCAGTACTGCCAACAAATCAATATCTGCGACGTCGACGTGGAAGATGTGTATATCGGCAACGGCGTATCGGAACTTGTCGTGATGTCTATGCAGGCGTTGGTGAACAATGGCGACGAAATACTCGTGCCAAGCCCAGACTTCCCGCTATGGAGCGCGGCGGTGAATCTTTGTGGGGGCAAGCCGATACATTATCTTTGCGATGAAGACGACGATTGGCAGCCAGACCTCGCCGATATCCGCAGCAAAATTACCCCGCAAACTCGGGGCATTGTCGTTATCAATCCGAACAACCCCACTGGCGCTGTATACACACCCCAGATGCAGCGGGCGTTGATCCAGATTGCTCGAGAAAACGACCTGGTGGTTTTCGCCGACGAGATTTACGACAAAATTTTATTCGACGATCAGCACTACATACCGCTGGCGTCGTATGCCGATGATCTGTTGTTTATGACCTTCAGCGGCCTATCAAAATCTTACCGCGTCGCGGGTTTTCGTACGGGCTGGATGATCGTCAGTGGTGCGCGGGAGCGCGCTGGCGACTTCATTGAGGGTTTGAATATTCTGGCATCCATGCGGCTGTGCTCCAATGTCCCCAGCCAACATGCGATACAAACCGCCCTCGGCGGTCATCAAAGTATTTTCGAACTGACGCAACCCGGTGGACGTTTGTACGAACAACGCAATGTCGCTTGGCAACTGCTAAACGACATTGACGGCGTGTCTTGCGTAAAGCCAAAGGGGGCACTGTACTTGTTCCCTAAAATCGACACGGACAAATTCAATATCGTGGACGACGAACGTTTCATTCTCGATTTTCTTGTGGCAGAAAAAGTACTGATGGTGCAGGGCAGCGGCTTCCACTGGCACGAACCAGATCATTTCCGCGCGGTCTTTTTGCCGCATGCGGAGCAGCTCCACGAATCCATGGGGCGGCTTAAACGCTTCCTCTCGACCTACCGCCAGTCGTAGCGGCATCGGCCCGAGACTAGGCCATTTGCTCTCCGCGCAACGTATCGCTGACCCGATAGAGTAAGAAATCGTCGTATCCCGCTAGCACACTGGTAAGGCCGGCAATCTGGCCGTCTAGGGCCTTATTGCCGCTATCCACCAGCATAGGCCGCTGAGCCAAACTTGCGAGTTTGGTGCGCGACCCCAGCACTGTGACATCACGAGGCCAATCGAGGGTTGCGACTAGCTCCGCGCTGAGCTGTTGATTGCCGCGCCCAAGCAAGAAGCCCTGATGTCGTGTGAAACTCAAAAGCAGATGCACTGGGGTGTGTTGCGCTAATCGTTCAAGCTGATCGCGAGTTGCGTTTTCCATGCTGGCGCCGTCTGCGAGCAGCACGTCACAGCCCAGCAATGTACCGCCCAGCCCAAGTGCCTGCTTAATGGCCAAGCAGGTACTTCCGGGCCCCATCACCAAGGCTTTGTCCTGATACAGATCCGGGTTATCCACAAAGTAGGCGACAATCTCCTGCACCACTAAGGCTTCGTCTTCCTTGCCGCCAATTTTCATTTGCTGCAGGTAGCCGCCAGCTTCCGGCACCCACAGCTCGCCATAGCGCTGGGTTACAACGTGCTCTGCTGCGGCCTGTGGATCACCGGCGTAGTCGCGTACTTCGCGGCTGATACGGCCAATCATGCTGCCGCGCAGGAGACCCGCGACTACGGCAGCTGCAGCGCTCGGACTGATAGCAAAAACACCGCTATGCATTTTCACCCCAGCTGGTAAGCCGAGCACGCAGGCTTGAGGGGCAACCGCAGCCAGCACATCCCGTGCGGTGCCATCACCACCCACAAAGAGCAACAAATCAATGTCGTTAGCACAGAGCGCGCCAATGGCTTGCCGAGTATCTGCGGCAGCGGTGACTTGTTGTGGCAGACCCAGCACTTGGGCAGAAATGCCGCTCGAATGCAGTAAATCTGCGCCCATGGCTCCGCCCCAGGTAAGCCATGCCAGT
>JAACDW010000184.1 GCA_009936775.1 Pseudomonadota bacterium | reverse complement strand
TCGCTGGCGGGGCGTATCAGCGCGCGTTGTTAGCCCAACAGCCAGCTCTGCGGGTGCTGGGTCGGCCATGCCCGCTGTGGGTGACACTTGCGGAACAAGGCAACCCGGCGTCGGCTCTGGCCGATGCCATTTTGCTCGACGGTGTAGCAGGTTTAGTCAAAACACTGGACACCCCTGATGCTGCTTCAACCCTTTTGCTCGGTTGCACGCACTTCCCAATTTTCACAGCCCGGCTCAAACAGTTGCTCGGTGAGGGTGTGCGGGTCATTGATTCCGCCCAAACCACCGCGGCTACCGTAACGGCGGCTTTGCAGGCGCAGAACTTGGTTGCCGGTGGCGGCAAGGTGTTGTTTATGGCCACAGACGGTGTGCAGCGCTTTCAGCGCGTGGGGGCGGCGTTTGTGGGCCAAGCATTACCCAACGTTGAATTGGTTGATCTATAACCCAAGGCGTAATCAGAGGCTAAAATTTACAGCGTCTTGCAGAGCAAGCGCGGCGTTAGCGGTGCTTGTACGAACAAGGAAAATAGCACGACCCCATAGACGATGGACTGCACGCTGTACCAGCCGGTGAGCGTGGTCGGCAAGGACAGCGCCAGCGCCAAGGATACTGCACCAGGCAACCCACCCCACATAAACACAGGCTTGTAGCTGCTAAGCATGGCCTCGCCCGGTAACAGCCGGCTGCCCACCGGCAGGAGGCCGTAAATGACGATGGCACGGGCACCAATGGCAGCCGCTATGCCGATCAGCATGGCTAACCAATGGCTCTGGAACATATGCCATGTCACGGTAACGCCGGCCAATAAAAACAGCAGTGCGTTACAGCAGTAAGCGCCGAGTTCCCACAGTTCCCCTGCAAAAGCGTCGGTTGCGGCTTGGTGTCGATGATGTTCGCCAAGTATCAGTCCCGCCAGCAGCACGGCGACAATGCCACTAACGTGCAGGAGTCGTTCAGCCAAAAAGAACGCTAATCCCCCGCTGATGGCGATGATTAACGCCCGCAGCGTTGGGGTGTTAAAAAATTTGTGTAGGCTGGCGCCGCAAATTCCGCACACGCTACCCGCAGCAACGCCACCGAAAAACGTAGTAACGAAGGTTAGGGCTGCTGTCGACAGCTGCACCTGCGCACCCGAGGTCGCGGCAGCCACGAGTAGGGTGAACAGGACAAACGCGGTGGCGTCGTTAAACAGGCTTTCACCTTGCAGTAGCGCGCTGAGGTCCTCTGGCGGAACCAGTTGCTTAAACAGTGCTACAACGGCTACTGGGTCGGTAGCGGACAAAATGACTCCGCACAGTAGGGCGGTAATCCACGGAAAGCCTGCTGGGTGGTTCAAGCCAAAGAACACGCCAGCGGCGCTAATGCTGGCGGCCACCAACATTAGGGGGATCGCCAGCAACAATACGGGAGCCAGGTTTTTCAGTAGCGTCCGGGACCTCAGGTTGAAGGCAGACTCAAACACTAAGATGGGCACGAACACATGCAGAATCAGAAAATTAAACTGCTGCCAGCGCAGGCCGGTATCGATACCGTTGGCGGTAAGTAGCTCTGAGCCCGCAAAGCCAAAAAGCACTAACAGGGCGCTGAAGGGAATGTGCAAAGCGCGGGCTATGGGTTCGGCAATGACAGCCAGCAGCAGCATGCCAATAAAAGTTAGTGCGGTATCCATGAATGAAGCCGACGCGCGGTGCCTCAGACCTTGAAAGCCAGGGAGCATAAAGCTAGCGGTCAATGCGCAGCTTGCCTAGGCGATAGCTGAATTCGGCGGGCGTATTTATTTTAAATGCGGCGCGATCGACACATAGCGGGTTGTTCGGTCAGTCCTCGGTCTTGTCTTTGAACTCGCATAGGTCTTCGATAGTGCAGCTACCGCAGCGTGGTTTGCGCGCGATGCAAACATAGCGTCCGTGCAAGATCAGCCAGTGATGAACGTCGACCTTGAATTCTTCCGGCACAACCTTGAGCAGCTTGTCTTCCACTTGTCGGACAGTCTTACCCGCTGCGATCTTGGTGCGGTTCGAGACCCGGTAAATGTGGGTATCCACCGCAATGGTGGGATGGCCAAAGGCGGTGTTTAACACCACGTTGGCGGTTTTCCGACCAACGCCGGGCAGCGCCTCCAGCGCCTCGCGGTCTTCGGGCACTTGGCCGCCGTAGTCATCCACTAAAATCTTGCAAGTCTTAATGGCGTTTTCGGCCTTGGTGTTAAACAGTCCAATGGTTTTGATGTATTCCTTCAAGCCGTCGACTCCAAGGTCAAAGATGGCTTGGGCACTGTTGGCTGCTGCAAACAGCGGTCCAGTCGCCTTGTTCACGCCCACATCGGTTGCTTGCGCCGAAAGCAGCACGGCAATGAGTAGCTCAAAGGGTGAGCTGTAGTTCAGCTCGGTGGTGGGATGCGGGTTTGCATCGCGTAAGCGAGCAAATATCTGATGGCGTTTCTCGGCGTTCATAGGCCAACGGATACTGGCGCAGTGATGGGGTCTGTGCAACTCGCCGTTGCGCTCACGCTTGCATTAGACGCTTTTGTAGGGGGGCACGATGTTGGCGTAGAGCCACTCGTCGGTATCGCTTCGCGGCAGGTCGTAGCTCGGCTCGCCCTTGCAGCTGATGCGGTACATGAGCCGGGCATCTTCCGGCTTGTTAATAACGCTCTTGGCCGGCGGTGCATTATGCAGTGTGGAAAAATTGCTCCATATCGTGATATCACCGGCCTCGTGCACATGGTCGTACCGATACTTAGGTTGCAGCACATGGCTTTCGATTTCGTCGAGAAACTCCCGGGACTGCTGCTCAGACAGACCGTCGATGCTTACCGGAGCGATGTTCTTGCCGCGTGACGCCCAAATAGGACTGTGCAGAGATTTCCTGCCTGTTCGTGGATTGACATAAACCAGTGGTATCAGCCAGCCCGGGTCTGCTACCCGCAAGCGCCGCCGCACTTGGGTTTGTTCCAGCTCGCGTTGTCTGACTGCGGGCAAATCGGCAAAGGCTCTGGCAGTGTCGGCGTAGGCGGTCTCGCCGTTCAGCGGTAGATCAAAGCGCCGTTGATTGAGAACTGGGTTCGAGTCGGGGTGATAAAAACCTGCGTCGGGCCGTTTGTCAGACACCCACGTGCTGTTAGGTGAGTTGCGCGTTGTTGGCACAAGTTGAACAAAGAACATGCTGGTAGATAGGGGTACAGGCTCGAACTCGATGTCTGTATGCCAGTGCAGACCGCTGGCAAGCTGTTCTTCTTGATCCGGTCCACTGCCGGGCAGATTAGTCACCACATAAACTGCTGGGCTGTCGGCGCCCTCTACGCATTGAATATCGCCCGCAAAAGCTGCGTTGCACAAGGTCGCGGTTTGTTTTGCCCGAGGTAACAGCTTGAGAGGTGCACGGGTCTTTTTATATTCGATGTAGTTGGCGTAATTCTTCGGGTGCGGCACCGGTGCACCGAAGTGGTTGGCGAGGCGTTCAAGGGTGTTTAGCTGAAACGACTGCCCACCTTGCTTTGGAAAGCTTATGACGCTGTGGTGATCGAGCAAACCGACCAGTACTTTGGCCTGCTGGGTGTTCAGCGGCTTGGTCAAATCAACACCATGAATACGCCGGCCCATGGGGTGGTGGGCAGACAGTGCCGCGGTGTAGGCGCTGTCGCCAAAGTGTCTGGTGAGTTCTGCTTCCAAATTCCGGATTTCGCGGGTCGTCGTAGCCCCTGTCTCTGTCATTGTCATTGGTTCAGTGCGCTAGGTTCATGGCTCGCGGCGGACGCACGACGATTTCGGCAATATTGACGTTGATTGGCTGGCTCACGGCAAAAAGCACAGCATTGGCAACATCAGACGCCTGACAGAGCATCTTCGGTAAGTGCTCAGCCAGCGCCTGCAGGGTCTGCGCTGGTAGGTGTTCGCCGGGGGTGAAATCGATGTCGAGGCCCGATGCGGCGATAATCTGCTGCACAAATTGCGCTGGAAAGTTGCGCGCAAAGTTCGTTGAGGTCGCACCGGGCATGACATTGGTTACGCGAATATCATCTTCCTCAAGTTCATCACGCAAGCTCGACGAAATGACGTTAACCGCATGTTTGGTTGCACCATAGACGCCTGAGTTAGAGCGTTGTGCGGAAACCGAGGACACGTTAACAATATGCCCGTTTGCGCCGCAGGAGCGCATGGCTTTAACGGCTGCCTGACACCCGGCTAACAAGGCGACGATGTTGGTCTGCACCATTTGGCGCCAGTGCTCGATGTCTCCATCGATGATGGTGCCCGGATACTCCAAGCCCGCATTGTTCACCATGATGTCCAGGCTGCCAGTGGTCTGAATGGATTGCTCGACTATGTTTGCCAGAGAGTGCCCGTCATTAATGTCTGCGCAGGCAATTGTTGCCGTGCCAGCGTCAGCGCTGATGATCTCGCGCAGTGCCTGCAGCGCGCCGAGGGTTCGGCCCACCAGAAAAACGTGGGCGCCCTTGCTCGCCAGCAGCTCAGCGGTAGCTTGTCCGATGCCGCTAGAGGCACCAGTGACAATGGCGGTCTTCCCTTGTAGTGGGCCCATCTCTTGCATTGGGTGGTCCTTTCGATGTCAATGTGAAGTCGGATGTAAAAATTGACAAAAAATACAGTTTTTGTCAATTTGACAGAGCAATTCACAAGGAGCAAGGCCCTTGCAAGAGACCGAAAAGCGCAAGTTGATTCTGGATGCCAGCTTGATCCGGTTTTCGCAATACGGCTTGCGAAAAACCTCCATGCAGGACATTGCCGAAAACGCCGGTATTTCTCGCGCTTCGATCTACTCCTATTTCAAAAACAAAGATGAAATTTTTCGCTGTGTGTCCATCGACGTTCATGAAGAGGCCTTTCGTAAGGCCAGCAACCTACTTGAGGATACGACACAGGGTGATCTAAGGAGCCGTCTGGCGACCGCGCTATACGCACGTCACGGTCGGTTTTTGTCTCTCGTTTTGGACTCACCTCAGGGCGCAGAACTTGAAGATGAATACAGTCGCCTTTGCGGCGACGTGGTATCCGCCTACAGTAAGAAATTTAACGACCTATTGGTGTTGAGCATCGACGCAGCGGATGGTGCGGGGCAACTCGATTTAGCCGGTCTTGGCTTAAGCGCAGAACGCCTTGCCACAGTGCTGAATCTCTCGGCTGCAGGCTGCAAACGCGGCTGCACAAATATGAGCGAGTATTCCCAACGAATCGCAGATTTAGTGAACTTGCTCATTAGCGCAACGCGCAGGTAAGCCGGTTGGCAATACTGCTCAACAATGGTTTGTAGCAGCGGTGCAGTGAGTGGCAAAAAATGCGCGGAAACGTTAACCGGCGGACCTCCAACATCTTCTGGGTTCGTGTGGTTAATGCGCAACACCCTCGCTGATGCCGGCGCGCCATGCCGTTAACGCAGGCCTAGGCGGCTGCCCTGCCGAATGACGCAACAAGGGCCCGGCCAGCGGACGCAGCAGGGTAGGCCCGAACTTGCAGTGCTGCATTGCCATGCGCTGTTGCTATGGATGCTTTTGCGCTTCTGCGTGTGGCGTCGTGGCTTTTGCGGTCGAACCCAAGCTCTGCGCCAGTGCAAATGCCAGCCCGGCAATAATAAAGGCACCCGGTGGCAACAGGGCCAATGCGAGCGGTGGCACGGCAAATACCTGCAACTGCAGCGCAGCGGCGGCGGGACCAAAGAGTAAGTCCATATCGGCCATCAGGGTGCCTTGGCCAAGTACCTCACGCACTGCGCCCAAGAGCAGCAGCGCCAGCGCAAAGCCTACAGCGGTGCCCAACGCATCCATTAGCGCCCGGCCTACGGGTTGACGCGAGGCGAATACTTCGGCCCGACCCAAAATCATGCAGTTGGTGACGATAATTTGCACGAACAGGGCGATGCGGCTGTACAGATCGAAGGCATAGGCCTCCAGCAGCATAACTGTCAG
The DNA here is from genome assembly GCA_009936775.1 of Pseudomonadota bacterium. GTDB lineage: Bacteria > Pseudomonadota > Gammaproteobacteria > Pseudomonadales > Azotimanducaceae > UBA4421. The sequence goes on along the minus strand of JAACDW010000184.1, from coordinate 20,723 downwards.
GGTGGTAAAGGTGGCAATGATCAGCACGAAGCAGGGCAGTCTTGCGATGTCGGGAATAATCCGTCGCAGCAGCGAGATCGAGGTATTGGATCCGATAACCACAAAGGCACTGGCCAGCGCCAGGCCGGTGGCATTGGCTACGGTGTTGCTGACCGCCAGCAGGGGACACAACCCGAGCAACTGCGCCCAAGCAGGGTTGTTGGCTATGGCCGCGTGAGTAAAGTCGTTAGGACTCACTGGTTGGTTCGCCCTGTTGTACTTCACTTTGGGTTTCCCTGCTGGGATTTGCTTGCGTGGGGTTTTGTTCGCATGGGTATTGCTCTCGGGTGTTGTGCAGCTGGGTTTGGGCTCGGGCCGCCATGCCGCGAAGGGCCTTGTGTGTGATGGTGGCTCCGCTGATGTTGTCCAGTTGTGCCCAGTCAGCGATTGCCGTGTTGTCCTGTTCGGCTAAATAGCGGTCTTTGCGGTGGTCTATGAAGTCCGCGATGCCCGGAGTTTCCTGATGTCGTGTCACACGCAGACTTATGTGCTGGTTTTGCAGCAGCGCAAGATAGGCGATGGGACCGGCATATCCGGGGCTGGTGCCACGTACAAACTGCCAGTCTCCGCAGGCATTGGCTACACCTTGCTGCCACTGCAGGTCGACAGGCGCTTGGCGTTGCAGCAGTTCGCTCAGCAGTGCTTGTGCTTGGCGAATACGGTTTTCCGTGACTGGCTGCCGAGTGCTTTCGTAGGTCTGTGTCAGCGCAAGACCGCAGAGGCCGCCGATGACCAACAGGGCGGCAATGGTGGTGAGCTGACTACGCATTGCCGTTGGCCCCGGCGGCAACTTTCTGGCGATGCAAACGGTTGAACAGCGGGGTGGTGCAGTTGGCCAGCAGCACTGCGAAAGCGATGCCGTCGGGCAGGCTGCCTTGGGTGCGAATCAGAAACAGTAGGCAGCCTACGAGTATGGCGAAAAGCACTTGATGACTTGGCCTTGCCGGATGCGTCACCGGATCGGTAGCAACAAAAAAGGCGGCTGCTACGGTGCCGCCTGTCGTCCAGTGAAACCACGCGGAGCCGAGGCTGGCTGAACTGCCTTGGTCATGGAATAGACTGGCTAAGGCAGCAACAGTAAGCAGTACCGTTAACGGAATACGCCAATGCATAAGGCGCTGTTGAATCAGCCACAGTCCGCCAAGGGCGAACAGCCCGGCGCTGAGGATGTTGGGATTGCCTGCGTCACGGCTGAGCAAGAACTCTGCTGTAGTGGTGCCGCCGCGATAGCGAAATTCGCTGAGTAGGGTCGCGCCGCTGAGGGCGTCGGTACTGGCACTTGGCCAAGAGGCCAGCGCTAGCGGAAAACTCAGCAGCACTATGGCATAGCCCACCATGGCAGGGTTAAAGATGTTTTGGCCGAGGCCGCCGTAGGCGTATTTCGCCAGGCCAATGGCTCCGAGGGCGGCAACGCTCAATATGGCTGGTGACACATAGGGCGGCAGACAAATACCCATAAGCAGGGCGGCTAGCACTGTTGAGCCGTCGCCCAGTTGAAAGCGCATGCTTTTAGCGTTTGTAGCGCCGTAGCGGGCACTGACGCAAAGCACTTCGATCAGCGCGCAGAGTGCCAGCAACCAGAGCATGTTGTAGACAATGCCGAAGCCGAACTGCCAAGCCATGGCGGCGATACCCGGCATCAGCGCCAGCGCCACGCGGTACATAATGCTACCGGTGCGGCGATTTTTTTGTGCCTTGCTTGGTGCGCGGCTCATGGGTCAGCGCCCGTGGTTGGAGGATTCGATCGCGTGTCGCGCAGCCGCGCCAAGCGTTGAGCGCGGCGCTTCTCGGTTGCGCTTTGCTGTGCTTGGAGGCGGGCTTGATGCGCCTCAAAGCGCGCCTTAATGCGCAGCTTTTCAGCCGCTGCCGCATCCGTCACGGCGGCGCGGCGTTTGGCTTGGGTAAAGCGTGCCGACAGATTAATTTCGCTGGGGCAAACACGGTCGCAGAGGCCGCATTCGATGCAGCGCTGTAGCTCAAGATCGACGGCTTCCGTGACTGCATCGGCGTTGCTGAGTTTCAACAGTTGATCGGGCTGCAAAGCTACCGGACAGGCGTCAATGCACTGGCCGCAGTTAATGCAGCCGCGGCCTAATAGGGGTATGTCTTGCGTCATACCTGCCTGTGTTGAGCGCGCATTTTGGCCTTGGGGTAGCAGGCTGATGCAGTCCACGGGGCAGGGCGCGATGCACAGCTCGCAACCTGTGCACTGGTCTGCAATCACGGTATGCATAAAACCCGGCGCACCAACAATGGCATCTACCGGACAGGGGTCCAGACACAGGGTGCAGCCGATGCAGGCGGCCTCGTCGATGGCGGCAATCATAGGGCTTGGGGTGATCATGTCAGCGCTGTTAGCCATGGCCGCGCCATCGCCCATTAAATCTTTCAGCGCCGCCACCAATTCGGTCCCCCCCGGCGGACACAAGTCGATGGCAGCGCCGGTGGCCACCGCCTCTGCATAGGGTCGACAGCCCGGGTGCCCGCATTGTGCGCATTGGGTTAGCGGCAGCATCTGCTCGATGCGGTTGGCGAGTGACTGAGTGTCCTGCGGTAGGCGGCGTCTGAGCCATGATACGGTGATAGCAAAGAAACCCAGCAGGCCGATGAGCAGCGCCGGTACCGTGTAGAGGGCTAAACCCATTAGCTGCCGATCCCTTGAAAACCCATAAAGGCAAGGCTCATCAGTCCCGCGCTGAGCAGGGCGATCGGCGTGCCCGCGAAGGCGTGGGGTAGGTTAGACTGTTCCAACTGTTCGCGCAGCGCGCCGAATAGCACCATAACCAAGGTGAAACCGGCAGCTGCGCCGACCGCAAAAACAAAGGTAGCCAGCAAGGAGAGCGCCTGATTGATCGCCAGCAGGGTTACCCCTAGTACGGCACAGTTGCTGGTAATCAGTGGTAGATAGACGCCGAGTACCTGATGCAGTACCGGTGAGGTGGCTTTTAGATAGAGCTGAATCACCTGCACCAGTCCGGCGATCACGATGATGAACACAATAATGTTCAAGTAGGCCAATTGCAGCGGCAGCAGTAAATGATGGTAAAGGGTGTGGGATGTCACTGCAGCCAAGGCCAAGACAAAGGTAGTGGCAAGTCCGGTGGCAAGGGCGGTGTCGAAGCTGCGGGTAATGCCCATAAAGGGACATAGGCCCAAGAACTGAGCCAATACAAAGTTATTGACCAGTAAGGCGCCAAACAAGATCAGGCCCAGTTCGGTCATCTTCCTAGGCCGCGCTTACTTCACGTCCATGCCGGGCTCGGCACCGCTGTCCGGCGACAACAGAAAAATGTCGGCTCCACCGGGCCCAGCGGCCAACACCATGCCCTGAGAAACACCGAAGCGCATTTTGCGCGGTGCCAAGTTAGCCACGACCACGGTCAGGCGGCCTACCAAGTTATCGGCTTGATAGGCGGCCTTGATGCCGGAAAATACCTGACGCTGGTGATCGCCTACATCCAGAGTGAGTTGCAGCAGTTTGTCTGCGCCTTCCACCGGTTGGGCATCAATAATGCGCGCCACCTTCAACTGCACCTTGAGAAAATCATCAATGCCAATTGTCTCGGTGGTAGCCGGTGTTTCTGAGTCGGTGGCGGCTGCAGCCGGGGCCTCAGGTACTTTCGATGCGGCGACCATTTTTTCTATCTGTGCGGTCTCAATACGCTGCAGCATGGGTTTGAATTTGTTGATGGTATGACCGAGTAAAGGCGTCTTTGCATGCGCCCACAGCAGCGCATCAACATTTAAAAACGCCTCTGCTTTCTCTGCGGTAACCGGCAAAACGGGCTTCAAGAAAACTGCCAGACAGCGGAACATGTTGATGCTCTGGCTACAGACCAACTGCACGGCATTGCGCTGTTCTGGGTCCTTGGCCATATGCCACGGCTCATGCTTGGCAATGTATTGATTGGCGGCGTCGGCTAAGGCCGTAATCTCGCGCATGGCCCGCGCGGTATCGCCGCGCTCGAACAGCGCGGCCAAGGGTTCCACTTGGGCGTGAAACTGGCTCATAAGCTCCGGGTCGTGTACCTCGCTGGCAAGTACACCGTCGAACTGTTTAACCAAAAAGTTCGCGGTGCGGCTAGCGATGTTGATCACCTTGCCCACTAAGTCCGAATTCACCCTGGCGGCGAAGTCGGCCAAATTCAAATCCAGATCGTCCACAGAGCCGTTGAGCTTGGTGGCGAAGTAATAACGCAGGTACTCTGGACTGAGATGATCTAAATAGGTTTTAGCCAGAATAAAGGTGCCCCGAGATTTGGACATCTTGGTACCGTCTACGGTTAAAAAGCCATGAGTGTGCACCTTGGTTGGCGTGCGGAAGTTTGATCCGTCAAGTACTGCAGGCCAAAACAGGGCGTGAAAATTTACGATGTCCTTGCCGATGAAGTGATGCACCTCGGCGCTCGAATCCACTGCCCAGAAGTCATCGAAGTTGAGATCATCACGCGCCTCGCAAAGGTTTTGGAAGCTCGCCATGTAGCCGATAGGCGCGTCCATCCAGACATAAAAGTACTTGTCCGTGGTGCCAGGAATGGTGAAGCCAAAGTATGGCGCGTCGCGGGAGATATCCCATGCGCGCAGGCCGTCGTCCAGCCACTCGGCCAGCTTATTGGCGATCTCTGGCTGCACCGCCTCGCTGCGTGTCCATGCCTGCAAAAACTCGGTGTAGCGCGCCAGATCAAAGAAGTAGTGATCGGAACCGCGCAGCTGTGGTGTGGCGCCGGAAAAAATGGACTTAGGCTCGATCAACTCGTTGGCGTTGTAGGTGGCACCACAGGCCTCGCAGTTGTCGCCGTATTGATCCGCAGTTTTGCAGCGCGGGCAACCGCCGACGACAAAACGATCGGCCAGAAACAGGCCTTTTTCTGGGTCATACAGCTGCTCCACCTGTTCAGTGAAAATCAGCCCAGCTTGTTGCAGGCGGTTGTAGATCAACTCTGAATAATGCTGGTTTTCCGGTGAATGGGTCGAGTAATAGTTGTCGTGGTCGATTAAAAACCCGCGAGAATCGGCCATATGCAGCTGACGCATAGTCTCCACCAGCGTCTCAGCGGCCACGCCTTCTTGCTCCGCCTTAATCATGGTGGCCGTGCCATGGGTGTCGTCGGCGCAGACATAAAGTGTTTCGTGACCACGCATGCGCTGGAAGCGGACCCAAATATCGGTTTGAATTTGCTCCAACACGTGGCCCAAGTGAATGGGGCCATTGGCATTGGGCAGCGCGCTGGTAACTAAAATGCGACGTGACATGCTGAGCCTGAGTTGGACGGTGGTGACGAATTCGGCGGCAGCAATATACCGCGCCTCGGCGGACAAGTGCAGTACCAATTGGGTGGACCGTACTGGCACAGCTTTTATTCCGTGCTTTCACAGACCCTGCACTGGGTTTTGGCCTACACTGGTGCGCCGCGACATACGAGATAACCGCACGATGAAGGTAGAGGATTTTATCGACCCCTATGTGGGCCAGTCTTGGGGCAGTTTGGGTGCCCGTGTTCTTACCTCGGGCAAGCAGATTTCGGTCACCCTAGGCTATCCGGCCAAGGGCATGCAGGCAGATCTTGCCAACCAACTGGCCGCGTTTCTCGGGGTGCAGCAGGTGGAACTGCAGGTGGGTTTCGCCGCTGTGGGTGGCTCGGGCTTTGGCCAAGTAAAGCATGTGATTTTGGTTAGCAGCGGTAAGGGTGGTGTGGGCAAGTCCACCACAGCGGTAAATCTTGCTCTAGCGCTGGATGCGGAAGGGGCCAAGGTCGGGCTACTCGATGCAGATATCTATGGCCCAAGTCAGGGCATGATGCTGGGTGTGGCCGAAGGCCGACGGCCCGACATTAAGGACGGGAAATTTTTTGAACCGATTCGCGCGCATGGGCTAAAAGCGATGTCGATGAGTTTTATGACCACGGACAAAACGCCCATGGTCTGGCGCGGACCCATGGCCAGCGGCGCGCTGCAGCAGATTTTAGGCCAAACCCTATGGGGTGACTTAGACTATCTGGTGGTCGATATGCCACCGGGCACTGGCGACATTCAGCTTACGCTATCGCAGAAAGCGCCGGTGTCTGGTGCTGTGATCGTCACCACACCCCAAGACATTGCCTTGCTCGACGCCATGAAAGGCATCGAGATGTTTGCCAAAGTGGATATTCCCGTACTGGGTATTTTAGAAAATATGAGCGTGCACGAGTGCAGCAGCTGTGGCCATATCAGCCATTTGTTTGGTGCTGATGGAGGGCGGCGGATCGCCGAGGACCTTGGCGTGCCGCTGCTGGGACAGTTACCGCTGGCAATGTCGATTCGAGAGCAAGCAGATGGTGGTCAGCCGACGGTTAAGGCAGAACCTGATTCTGCCATCAGCGGACTCTATCGAGACGCAGCGCGAAACATGGCGGCCCAGCTTTGGCGACGCCAAAACAATGCGGCTCAGGCCCCCACCATTGCAATGGTAGATGACTAAACAGTTGGATGACTAAACCGTCGACGATGAAACGGTAGACGCTAAAAAGGCAGACGTTATGACTATCAAATCCGATCGCTGGATTGTTGAACAGGCCACCAAGGGCATGATCGAGCCTTTTGAAGCCGGGCAAATTCGCGCCAACGAGGCTGGCGAAAAAGTGATCTCCTATGGAACCTCTAGCTATGGCTACGACGTGCGCTGTGCGAATCAGTTTAAGGTGTTCACCAACATTCACTCGGCTACTGTCGACCCGAAAGCCTTTGACGAGCGCAGCTTTGTGGACGTGCAAGGCGACTACTGCATCATTCCGCCTAACTCCTTTGCTCTGGCAAGTACTGTGGAATATTTCCGTATTCCAGAGGATGTGCTGACGGTGTGTCTGGGTAAGTCCACGTACGCGCGCTGCGGTATTATCGTTAACGTCACGCCGTTAGCACCCGAATGGGAGGGGCATGTGACGTTGGAGTTTTCCAATACCACCACGCTGCCGGCAAAAATCTACGCCAACGAGGGCGTGGCGCAGATGTTGTTTTTCCAGTCAGATGAGCGCTGCGAGACTACGTACAAAGACCGAGGCGGCAAGTATCAGGGCCAGACCGGGGTAACGTTACCAAAAACCTAGGGTGAGGCTGGTTTATCGAACGATGATTTGACCGCTTGCTGCTTCGTGGTCGGGCGCTACGATAGCGCCGATTTCCACTGGCGCCTCGCCCTGCTCGCGCAGCGCAGCCAAGGCGCTGTCCACATCCTCGGCAGCCACGATGAGCAGCAAGCCAACGCCACAGTTAAAAGTGGTGAGCATTTCCTGCTCGGAAATGTTGCCGGCCTGCTGCAACCACGCAAACACGCTGGGGCGCTGCCAGCTGTTTAGGTCGATAAGGGCTGCTAGCCCTTCGCGGGTAAAAATTCGCGGAATGTTCTCGTAAAAGCCGCCTCCGGTGATGTGCACCATGCCGTGTACGTCGACACTCTCCAACAGCTTGCGCACTTGCTTAACGTAAATCCGCGTCGGCGCCAGCAGTTCGTCCAGCAATGTGTCGTCCGGCTCTAAGCCGGCTGTTGCCAGCACTTTGCGGATCAGCGAGTAGCCGTTGCTGTGTGGCCCAGAACTGGGCAGGCCAATAATTTTATCGCCGACGTCGACTTTGCCGCCGTCGATGATTTTGGCCTTTTCCACCACGCCAATGGAAAAGCCGGCGAGGTCATATTCGCCATCGCCATAAAATCCTGGCATTTCGGCGGTCTCGCCGCCAGCCAGCGTGCAGCCTGCCAACGAACAGCCGTGAGCAATGCCCTTGATCACCCGCTCGGCGATGTCCACGTCCAGCTTGCCGGTGGCGTAGTAGTCGAGAAACAAAAACGCCTCGGCACCAACTACTAGTACATCGTTTACACACATGGCGACGAGGTCTTGGCCGACCCCATCGTGGCGGTTGTAATCGATGGCCAGTCGCAGCTTCGTGCCGACCCCGTCGGTACCGGTAACCAAAATGGGTTGCTCATAGCCTGCTGGCATTTCGGCCATGGCCGCAAAGCCCCCAAGACCGCCAAGCAGCTCGCTGCGGCGGGTGGCCTTGGCCGCTGGCGCGATGCGCTTAACCAGCTGCGCACCTGCTTCGATGTCGACGCCTGCATCCTTATAGGTAAGCCCTCGGGTTGGGCTGCTGGGGTAGTCGCTGGGCGGTTGGGACATGACGCGCTCAAGATGGGAAAAGGTCAGTCTACAGGCTCATGGACCCAGACCAAAGCAGCGCTCGCCAATGCGGTGCGCGTCCGCGGTTTGTTCTGCCAACTTGTTGCCGCCTTCTTGGGGGCGACTGGCCTCAGCCAAGCCTAAGGTGATCTTGGGTAAAAACTACTTCGGCGGCTGGGCCAGTACAAAACTTAAACTCAGTTCTAACCAGCGCTGCAAGTCTTCATCCTCTTGCAGGCCGAGAGAGTCAATATGCACAAAGCCGGTCATGGGTTTACCGGCAAAGTCCATGGCCCGGCAGTGGGGGTGTGTCAGCGCTTCATCGTATCGGTTGATGCCAACTCGCAGCAGCATGCCGGTAATCGCCCGGTCCTCGTCCTCTGGCCCGCGCATGGGTCGAATTTTGTTGCCGGGCTTACTGGCGGCAATGCCACAGGTCATATGACCGTTGACCATGGTGATTAACGCCCCAAACATTTTGCGTTCACTAATGTCCGCAAAGTCGGCAAGCGCCTGTAACGTTTCGCGCACCCGCTGCGCTAGCCCCTCGTCGATGTCCAATCGCACTCTCCGCCCTGTCGCATTGGCGTGACCACGCCTGTTGCGTTGAATTTTTCCATAGCGCCAACTGTATGGCAGATTCTAGGCAGACAAAAATGCTCATATTTAGGTCAACTTCGCTACACTTGCGCGCTGTGACGACAAGAAGACTTATCGCTTATGCCCGACTGGCTTAGCTACCCCCATAACCTACTGCGAATGTGCTCTATCGCGGTGTGTCTGTGGGCTGTCGTCTGTGCTCCTCGGGTGCTGGCTCAGGATGTGGGTGCGGGCTCTGCTGCTTGGCTGTATCAAGTGGAGCAATATGTCGCAGATCAAGGCGCGCCGGCGCGCCTTGCTGCGGCCCAGCGCTCCTTGCTCCGAGTGTTGTCGCGCACCTCCGGGTTGGCTTCGGTGCCCCGTGTGCCGGTAATAGCACAGGCGCTGAAAAACCCTGAACGCTACTACTCGAAATACGTCTATTTCGATCCCGCCGATATGGATGCCAAGCGCCGCAATCAAATCGACAACGCCACACAAGTCGGCACTAAGACCCTAGCCGTGCGCTTTGACTTTCAGGCTGGCGTCATTAAGCAACTGGCGCGTAACGCTCAGTTACCAACATGGTGGTCACGTCGGGCGCCAACGCTTGCATGGGTGGTGTTAGACGAACCCAGTGGCCGCGCGGTAGTCGATCACGGCTCCTTGGCGGTGAGCGGTGCATTAGATTTTGCCGCCTACCAACGTGGCCTGCCGGTGTTGCTGCCGCTTATGGATCTGCAGGATAGCGCGCAGGTCAATACTGGCGTGATTTGGGGTAAGTTCACCGATGTCCTAGACCAAGCCAGTCAGCGCTATGGTGCTGATCAGTACTTGGTTGGACGCTTTAGCGTGCAGGAAATTTTGGGCGAACGGTTGTATACCGGCGAATGGTTGCTGCGTTCAAGCGTCGGGGAGTCGTCGCAGTACATTAGCGGCGCTAACGTCGACAATGTGGCCCAGCTCGGGGTGCAGATTGCCGCCCAAAGCCTCCTCGATCAGCACGTGGTGTTCGCCAATACAAGCACTACGCATCGGTTGGTGGTGCAAGGTGTGACTCACCTGCAAGCCTATGCGGACTTGCTCAACTACCTAGACTCGCTGGAATTTGTCGACGCAGTGCGGTTGGCGAGCATGCAGCAGCAGCAGCTGACCTTGCAGATAGACAGCATGGCGACACATCCGCAACTTCAGGCGCTGCTGCTCCACGATGGTCGCTTTGCTAGGCCTGCGTTGAACCCAGACGCCAGGGCAGTGCCAGCACAACCCTCACCAATACAGCTTTTCGATGACCCCGCGCAGACGCCACAAATGGATTTTATCTGGCAGGGTGACTCATGAGTGCGCTGCCCAACTACCTGAGCATGCTGCGCATCGTCTTGGTGGTACCCATTGCTTGGCTGCTGTGGCAGCAACAGGTGATGAGCGCCTTTTGGCTGATGCTGGTAGCCGCTGGCTCTGATGCCCTGGACGGATTTCTGGCGCGTCGCTATGGCTGGCAGACGGAACTGGGCACGCTACTGGATCCCTTGGCGGACAAATTTTTGGTAGCGGCCATGTATCTGGTGTTCACCTTGCATGCGCTGATACCGGTTTGGCTTGTCGCGCTGATCCTAACTCGGGATTTTCTGATTTTGCTCGGCGTCGGCGTATACCGCGGGGTATTCGGTGATATCACGGTAAACCCCAGTTTGCTCAGCAAGACCAATACGGCAGTGCAAATTGTGGTTGTACTGCTGCTCATGGTGAGCCAAATGCCAGTAGGCGCACTTGGCGATGACTTACTTGTACTGCTGCGAGACTTTGGTTTTCCCCTGCTCGCTGCCTTGTGCATCGCCTCTGGCTGTCACTATTTGTTCTACTGGGGACGCCATTCTTGGCGGCGGCTGCGCGGTCAACAAAACGTTTCAAGTGAGGGCAGGCCAGAGCAGGGCGACTCTTGAACGGCCAGACTATTCTACCCATCGATGCACCCCATCAGCCGAGTTTTGACAATTTCGTGATCGGGCCTAACCAAGAGCTATGTGCTGGCTTAAGCTCTTGGCCCTGCGGCTTCAGTGGCTTTTGGCTGCGTGGTGAAGCTGTCTGCGGCAAGACCCATTTGCTGCGAGCCAGCTGTTTAAGCGCTGCCGAGAGCGGGTTTTTACAGGCCTATATTGACTGCCTTGAACTGAGCGTAAGCGGCTTTGTCGATGCTGTTGGCGACCTGCTTGGACGCATTCGACAGGGTGCTGATTTGTCGGTTTGTGTTGCCCTCGACCACGTGGAGGCAGTGCGTGGCGAGGCAGGGGCCGAAGAAATTTTAATGGCGCTATACAACGTGTTAAACGACGGTGGTGCGGATGTGCCGCGGCGCTTGCTGGTCGCCCATCGACACAGCGCTGGGCAACTGTCTTTCGCCCTGGCGGACCTGAACTCACGGCTCCGCGCGCTGGCCCATTACCAGCTGCAGCCGCTAAACGACGATGAGAAGAGCCACGTCATGACCCGGCGCGCTGAGCAGCGGGGTTATCGATTGGCAGACAATGTGCTCGAATATTGGCTGCGGCGGGGTCCACGGGGTATCGACCAACTGCTGGCCGATTTGGACCGCCTCGATCAGGCAGCCCTGGAACAACAACGCCTGCTCACGGTGCCCTTGTTAAAGTCGGTACTTGGCTATTAAGGTTGCTGGCGGCATAACCAACAAGAATACTGCCCTATGACTGAGTGGGCTCGCAGCCCCGCCCCGGCCAATATCCCAACACAGCCCATTGTCATTACCGGCGGTGGCAGCGCGGGTCATGTGATTCCGGCCTTACCGGTCGCAGACCGTCTCTTGGCCCGAGGCTATGTGGTGCATTTTATCGGCACTCGCAGCGGCCTAGAGCAGGGTTACTTGGCTGAACGAGAGGTTGTTTTTCATGGTATCGCTGCTGGCAAACTGCGCCGCTATTGGTCTTTGCAGAATTTTAGCGACCTGTTCCGCATCGCTTGGGCCGTGTTGCAATCCATGCTGTTGCTGGCGCGTGTAAAACCCAGCGTGTTGTTTTCCAAGGGCGGCTTTGTTTCTCTGCCTCCGGTCGTCGCCGCCTGGTTGCTGCGCATCCCGGTGCTGGCCCACGAATCTGATCTGACGCCAGGGCTGGCTAACCGGCTGAGCCTGCCCTTTATCAAAACCCTTTGTACCAGCTTTGGCGACACCCGCTTCGCAGGCTTTAGAGGTCGGCATGTTGTCACAGGTACGCCGGTGCGCGACGAACTGTTGCATGGCGACGCGACTGCTGCGCGTCGGCAGTTCGCAATTAGCGACGCGCAAAGGGTACTGCTGGTCACTGGCGGCAGTCTCGGTGCCGAAGGCCTGAACCAAATTATTCGCGACAACATTGCGGCGCTGACGCGAGACTATTTTGTTGTCCACGTCTGTGGTGCCGGTAAAGTCGCTGAGCTCGAGCAGCCGGGATATGTGCAGCTGGAATTTGTCGCTGGGGGCTGGGGTGACCTGTTGGCAGCTGCCGATGTGGTGATTTCCAGAGCCGGGGCCAACGCGCTGTTTGAGTGGGTGGCTTTGCGTAAGCCGAATTTGTTGGTGCCGCTACCCTTGGCAGGCTCCAGAGGCGATCAACTGGCCAACGCAGCCTATGCCCAAGGTCAGGGCTGGAGCGAGGTGGTTGCAGAAAACGAACTCACCGGCCCACGCCTGCAGGCGGCTCTGCATAAGCTGGTGCATGACGCTGCGGTGTATCACAAAGCGATGGCAACACTAGGGGCCGCAGATGCTGCAGACCGTCTTGTGGGTGAGTTACAGCGTCTTCACGCTGCGAAGCCGGCCTCGTCTTGACATCGTGCGGGGGCATGCCTAACGTGCCGCTCCCCTACAAAAAGCGCCGCATATGGACAAAGCAAATCCTTATAACATCAAAACCTATAACGCCATCGCAGCTGTCGGTCTGGAGCGATTTTCCGCTGGTGGCTATCAGGTCGGTCCAGACGTCGAGCAGGCAGATGCGCTGCTGCTGCGCAGCCATAAGTTGGCGGTAGATGAGTTAACGCCCGGCCTGCGTGCGGTGGCGCGAGCCGGTGCAGGCGTCAACAATGTGCCAGTGGACGCCTGCAGTGCCGCGGGTATCGTGGTATTTAACACGCCGGGAGCCAATGCAAACTCGGTAAAGGAACTGGTACTCACGGCCATGTTGTTGGCCTCTCGAGACGTATTTGGCGGCATCAGCTATGTCCGTTCGCTCGCCCAAGTCACCGATGAGGCTGAGTTGAACAAGCTGGTCGAAGCGGAAAAGAAGAAATTCAAGGGACGCGAGCTGATTGGCAAAACATTGGGCGTAGTCGGCTTGGGCGCTATCGGCTCCATGGTGGCGCGCGCGGCCATAGACTTGGGCATGAATGTGCTTGGCTACGATCCGGCACTGTCGGTTGATGCCGCGTGGCGGCTGCCATCGGATGTTGAACGTATGCAAAACCTGCCGAGTTTGTTTGCGCGCGCCGACTACGTCAGTTTGCACGTGCCTCAGCTGCCTGCCACTGAGGGCATGATTAACGCCGCAGCGCTGCAGGCCTTCAAACCAGGTAGCGTCTTGTTGAACTTTGCCCGGCAGCCCATTGTCGATGCTCAAGCATTGAAAGACGCGTTGGCAAGCGGGCATCTTGGCCGCTATGTGGCCGACTTTCCGGTGCCGGGGTTGATCGATCACCCCAGAGTCATGCTCACACCGCACTTGGGTGCCAGTACCGATGAGGCAGAAGAAAATTGCGCGGTGATGGCCGCCAATCAACTGATGCGGTTTTTGCAAACCGGCAGCATCGTTAATTCGGTAAATTTCCCAGCCGTTAGCTTAGAGGCGGTGGACGGCTACCGCGTGGCCATAAGCAATCACAATGTACCCGGCATGTTGGGGCAGATGACGGCGGTGCTGGGCGAGCGCAACATCAACGTAATCGATCTAATCAACAAAAGCCGCGATGACTTGGCCTATAACTTGATCGATTTGTCTGAGGCACCCGATGAAGGTTTGCTGCAGGCCATTCGGGACATCGAAAGCGTGATCGATGTGCGCGTAATCAAGGGCGTCTGATACCGTTTACGGCTCGGCTGGGCCAACCACCTTGACGCCACGCCGAGCCTGACGCGCAATAAAGCGCGTCGGCGCGAGCGCTGCCAGCACCCGTGCGGAAACTGGCGGCACCCACCCCATCACATCGCTGGCAATAATGCTGGCCGCCAAGGGCGCAGAACTGGTGCCCAAGGAGCCGTGTGCCGTACTGATCCAGCGTTGCTGCGCGAGCCGCCCAATGACTGGGTTCCGATCACTGGAAACACAACGTGGTGCGCGTTTGTAGTCAAGACCCTGCATGTCTTGCGTACCAATAAAACGTCGATTGCTTTCGATATTGCTGGCCGTGGCTGCAGCTGGTTCCCATGGACGATACTCGTAGCTGCTGCCAACTACCCACGCTTGGCCGTCGGGAATCGTGTAGCCGTTGCCGACAATGGGTCGAGTAATGGTTGGAGCAGCGCTTGCCGAGGTCGGTTGTATCCAATCCAACTGGCCCCAAACACTGCCGACTTCCAAGGGTATGCCAAGTGCGTGCTCGCGGCTGCTGGTACCGCAGGCGATAACCCACGGTTGGTCATCGGCAGGTTCAGCGGCTCTCGCTAAGAGTTCGATATTGCTGTGATCGAGCAGGGTCTTACACAGTAGGGGTAAGTCGACGAGGCCTGCGCGGTCAAAGTACAGGCCGCCCAGTGCTTGGGTATGCGCGCTAGCCAACAGCTCCTTAGGTGTTTGGTAGTGCAGCCAGTCGTCTTCAGCAGCCAAAGGATCGGGCGCATAAACCGCCTGAATACGCTTGAGCTTGATCAGCTCGCGCTCGTTGAGCGCTAACTGCAATGCCCCGGTTGGACGAAACGACGGGTAGTCTTGGTGCATGGCGCGGGCGTGATGAAAGGCCCGAGCACGAAATTCTGCAGCCGCTGTTTGGTCTCCTAACAAGCGTGCGTGCAGGGCGCTGACGGGCATTTGCGAGCCACCGCTGGCCATGCCATTTGGATCAAAAACGCTGACACGAATACCCAGTTGTGCCAGTTGGTGGGCAACCGTTGCACCGGCAATGCCTGCCCCGAGCACACTGACTCGGCGCGGTGGTCGTTCTGCTTGGGGTTTGCCGCTGGCAACGAAACTACCGCTCAAACTGGTGCGTTTGAAGGGTCGTTGATCGACCTTTGTCATGGCGAAGCCCGCAGCGTTCAGGTCGCGCCGTACCTGTCCTGCCGATGTAAAAGTTGCCACTGTGGTGCCTTGGGTACTGAGACTGGCGATGCGATGGATAACTGAGGCTTGCCACATAGCGGGGTTTTTGGCCGGGGTGAAGCCGTCTAGGAACCAGGCGTCTATGGGTTGGCGTTGCCGTGCATGTAGATCTTCGAGGGCCTGGGTTACATCACCATGAAAAACGCTGAGCTGGATTCGGCCGCCATGGAACAAGCGACGGTGCCAGCCACTGAGTAGGGGTGGTGGAGCCGCCGCCAAGGCTTGGGCTGTTGGCGAGTTTGGCCGCTGGGAGGCTACTTTGCGCCAATCACTGGCTCTCAGCGGGTGCGCTTCGACGCTGATAAAATGCAGCATCCGGCTGCTTGCGCGAAGCAACTCGTCAGCGCAAACGATAAAGTTCAGGCCCGTGCCAAAGCCGAGCTCGGCAACGGTAAAATAGGCAGCGCCTGTCGTTGCTCTGGCAACGATTCTGCTCGGCTGCAGGAACACGCGCCGCACTTCCTCTGCGCCATCGGCGCTGAAGTAAATGTCGTCAAACATTGCTGATACAGGCTGGCCGTTGCGCCAATGCAGCTGGGCCGGTGCGACGGATTCTTGATGCTCGGGCATGAGGCCGCTGTTGCTTAGTCTGTGGTTCCGTCGCCGGTGGCGACAGAGCGGCTGGTGTCGGTAATCCAGCCGCTCCATGAATCTGCGTAAAGGGCGGGTTCGTTCAGACCCGCAATGCGCATGGCAAGAATGTTGTGGGTAGCGGTTACCCCAGAGCCGCAATAGCATACTGTCTGCTCCGTCGCGACGCTGGCGAAGCGCTCGCGCAGCTGGGCTGGGGTTTTGAACAAGCCGTCTGCTCCGAGGTTTTCGCTGCAGGGTAAACAGACCGCGTTAGGGATATGTCCGGCTACCGGATCGATGGGCTCTTGCTCGCCGCGAAAGCGCTCCTGACTGCGTGCATCGACCAAGGTGTATTCACCGCCGCGCAGGTTGCGCAACACGTCTTCTACCTGCCAAAGCCGGGTAAGGGGCGGTTGCGGCTGGTAATCGCTGGCGCTGACCGGCGCGGCATTACCGCTTTGCAAAGGCTGTTGCCACTGTGCCAGACCGCCGTCGAGCACTGCACAGGCCTCGTGGCCTAACCAGCGAAACATCCACCATGCTCTGGCGGCCATTTGCCCACCGGCATCGTCATAGACCACGACCTGTTCCTCGGGCAGCAAACCCCAACGCTGTACTTGTGCCAGCCACTGCTCAAAGTGCGGTAGGGGATGACGGCCTTGGGTGTTCGGTGCGTCTGCAAGCTGCGCATCTAAGTCAGCGCGCATTGCGCCTGCGCTATGTCCGGCGCGAAATAACAGGCCGCCCTGTTCTGGGTCGCCCAGTCTGGCGCGGCAGTCGAAAATGCGCAGAGGCGCCTGCTGTGCTGCTAACTGAGCCAGTTCGCTGGCGCTGATCAAAGTTGCGTAGGTCTGTGTCATGTAAGTGCTCTTTGCAAACAACCCCGGCCTAGGGATTACATACGTTCCGCCACACCGATGCCCAGTAGGCTTAAGCCGTTTGCCAGCACATCGCCTGTTTGCTTGGTCAGTGCAAGGCGGCGGGTTTTAACCTCGTCTTCGCTGTTGAGAATTGGGCACAGCTCATAGAATTGGGCGAAACGTCCTGCCAAATCGTAGAGGTAGGCACACAGGTGATGCGGGTAACCTTCTTCAGCGACTTGCTCGAGCAGGTCCTGATAACCGGCAATAGCCACCGCGAGCCTTCGTTCAGGCTCGTCGACGCTGACAACCTGTGTCGGCAGGGTCTTGGGATTGATGCCGCCGCGAGTAAAAATGCTGCGAGCGCGGCTGTAGGCATAAAGCAAATAAGGCGCTGTGTTGCCATCGAAGCTGAGCATTTGATCCCAGTCGAAAACGTAGTCGCTGGTGCGGTTCTTTGACAGGTCCGCATACTTTACCGCGCCGATGCCAATGGTCTGCGCCAAGCGCGCCAACTCTGTGTCGTCGATATCGGGGTTTTTGTGCTGTACTTCTCGATCTTGCAAGAGCTGCCCGGCGCGGCTTATGGCCTCGTCGAGTAGATCCGATAATTTCACCAGCGCCCCCTGCCGAGTTTTGAAGGGCTTGTTGTCCTTGCCCAGCATGGTACCGAAGGGCATATGCACCAGTTCTACTGCAGCGTTGCTGATGCCCGCTGCCGCGGCTACCGCAAACACCTGTCTGAAGTGCAGGGCTTGTCGGGCGCCTACAAAATACAGCACGCGGTCGGCCTTAAAGTCGCCGATGCGTCGGCGTAGGCAGGCCAGATCTGAGGTGGAGTAAAGGAAGCCGCCATCGGATTTTTGCACAATGACGGGTAGCGCTTCGCCGCTCTTACTCTTGAATTCGTCTAGAAAGACGCATTGAGCACCATCAGACTCGGTAAGCAAGTTCTGGGTGGCAAGGTGGTCGACAGTATTTTTCAAGTCGTCGTTATAGGAGCTTTCACCGTCCATATTTTCGTTTGTGAGGTCGATGCCCAGACGGTCGTAAAGCTCTTGGCAGTGCGACATGGAAATGTCGATGAATTTTTGCCACTGCTCCAACATGCCCGGCTCGCCAGATTGCAGTGCTACCACCGCTTGGCGGCTGCGTTGTTGAAACGCCGCGTCCTCGTCAAAACGCTGTTTGGCTTGGCGATAGAAATTTTCCAGATCCGACAGTGAGTCGGATGCGGCACCCTGATCGGACATATAGGTGAGCAGCATGCCAAATTGGGTGCCCCAGTCGCCGACGTGATTTTGCCGGATCACCTTGTGGCCGAGGCTTTCCAGCACCCTGGCAATGCAGTCGCCGATAATCGTGCTGCGCAGGTGACCAACATGCATTTCTTTGGCCAGATTTGGGCCGGAGTAATCGACGACAACACACTGTGGGCTGGCAGTATGGGCAGGTGTGGTATTGGCCTTAGCAATAAATTCCGGTGCTAGGGTGATGTTGATAAACCCCGGACCCGCAATGGCAAGCTCCTTGGCGATGCCCCCTAAATCCAGCGCATCAATGACCTGTTGCGCAACGTCTCGGGGGTTTTTGCCCGCCCGCTTGGCAGCTGCCATCACGCCATGGGCTTGGTAGTCACCGAACTCTGGTCGGCTGGCTGCTTGCAACAGGGCTTGCCCTTCCAGACCTAGGGCCGTAAACGCCGCCTCGATACGCTCGCTGAGTAATGAGCGAATGTGCATTTTAGCTTTCCAGAATGGTGACTCGATCGGCCTGAACGCCCTTGTCGTGCTCAACCACGACGAAAGAAACTGGCTGCCCGTCGCGGAGATTGCCGCGTTGGCCTTCACCTTGGGGCACGACGCAGCGCTGGTGGACAAAGATCTCTTCGCCGGATTCGCGCACAATAAAGCCGTAACCCTTGGTCCGGTTAAACCACTTTACACTGCCACGTTCGGCATCGGCCGGAGCCGGTTCGGGTACTGGATCTGCTGCGCGCTCTTGTTCTGGCGCCTTGGTCGTTGGCTTAGCTTCTCGCTCGCTGCCGTCTGTGTGCTTCGGGCCACGACGTTCACCGCGGGGCCGATCATCGCGTGTTTGTTGACGGTCACGGCCATTGTCTTCGTTGTTTCTGGGTTTTCTACGCTCGTTATTTCGGTCTTTGCCGCGCTCACTGCGCTGGTCGTTTCTTTGATCATTTTTTTGCCCATTTCTTTGCTCAGCGCGGCGGCTGCGGTCGCGACCGCGGCCACGTCCCTTGTTAGGCACAGCGCGCAGGGCTAAACGGGCATTGAACAAGCCATTAATAAATAAAGCGCCAGCGGCTAGCAGCAGCAGCGCGAGATGATGCTGCGGCGTGAGGTTGTCATCGGCAAAGAATAAAACGTTGAGCTGGATGATGACGAATGCCAGCAAAAGCGCGCTGGCGAGGGCGATAAGAATAGTTCGCATGGATCGAGGGGTGCCTTAAAAAGGCGACAGTCTACATCAAATTGCTGATTGGGGGATGCTAGCGCTGGCGTATGCTATGAATCGTGATTGCCTGCTCTGGTACCCCGGCCATGCCGTTTCGCAGGTGGGTATCGGTGAGTTCAATTTCCTCGACCGTCGCGAAGCCGTCGATGACGCGGCCGAAAACCGTATAACCTGGCGCGCCGCGTTTGGCGTCTAAGGACGGGTTATCGACGACATTAATAAAGAACTGGGTATCAGCAGAGTCCGGGTCGTCTGTGCGTGCAGCGGCAACGCTGCCACGGCGATTTTTTAGGCCATTAAACGATTCATTGGGGACGCTAATTTCATCGTGCTCGCGGTAGTTGATATCAGCGTCGAAGCCGCCTGTCTGAATCATGAAGCCCGGAATCACTCGATGAAACACAAGGCCATCGTAAAAGGCTTTGTCGACGAGGTTGAGGAAGTTGTCCACATGCTTGGGAGCAAACTTCGGCAGCAGCTCAATTTCGATATTACCGACGCTGGTTTCGATGACCATCCGCGGATTTTCAGTATGGGTGCGCGTCTGTGCTTGGACCTGGTCCTGCGCTTGGGCAGACGTTGTCCAGGCAGCGGTGCTCGCCAGCAGGCCTATTAGTAGCAGCGTACAGGTGCGGTTGGAACGAAAATAAGAGGTCATTCTGCGAGAATCTCCACATAGCGTTGGATGGTCGGTGCGAAACCTGCCTGCAACGCCTCACACATAATTGCGTGACCGATGGAGACTTCCTGCAAGCCGGGCAATGTGGTGAACAGCGGCAAATTTTCCTGATCGAGGTCGTGGCCTGCATTGATACCAAGGCCCACCGCCATGGCTGCCCGCGCAGCGTCGCAGAACTGCGCGAAGCAGGCCTGTGTTAAGGCATCTTGCTCGCCCTTTGCCCAAAAGGTCTCCGCATAGGGGCCGGTATATAACTCAATGCGCTGAGCGCCAAGCTCCTTGGCCGCAGACATTTGCTCAACAACTGGATCCATAAACAGACTGACCCGGCAGCCCAAGTGGTTATAGATGCCTATCTGTTGCTCTAAGGCGGGTTGCGCAATGGCCAAATCCCAACCGTGATCTGAGGTAAGTTGAGCGTCGCTATCTGGCACCAGTGTGACCTGATGCGGTTTTGTGGTCTGCACCAGATGCGCAAAGCCGGGATAGCCTGCATCTGTTGGGCCAGCGAAAGGGTTGCCTTCAATGTTGAATTCGATGCTTGGGTAGTGCTCGGCCAGCAGTTCGGCTAAGGCATAGACATCGTCAGGTCTGATATGACGTTGATCGGGCCTTGGGTGAACGGTAATACCCTTGGCGCCCTTGGCTATTGCCGTGCGTGCAGCCTCCAGTACGCTAGGCCGCTCACCCGCTCGGGAATTGCGCAGCAAGGCCATTTTGTTGAGGTTAACGCTCAGAGCGATCATGGTTGGCTGTCTTCGGTGATATTACCCGCATTGCTAGCGGTCTCGTTCTCTGGCTCCTTGAGTGCCCCGATAGCCACCAAGTAGGCCACCATAACAACGACGTAACAAAGGTTTAGGCCCATCAGGCCGAAGAGCTTGAAGGTTACCCAGGTATCCATAGAGAAGTTATTCACTACCCACAGGTTGATGCAGCCGGATGCGGCGAAACCAGCAGCCCAGCCGTAGGTCAGACTGCGCCAAACCGTATCTTCCAAGGTAAGCGCCGACCCCAGCAGCTTTTTCAGCAGCGACAGGCGGGCAAACAATTGCGCCCCTGC
>JAACDW010000183.1 GCA_009936775.1 Pseudomonadota bacterium | reverse complement strand
AGGTAGGGTTGCACCTTGGCGTATTGGTTGTAGAACTGACTCATGTCAACCACAAGGTCACGAACAACTGGCAAGCCCGGCAGTGGACGCAGTACCAATTTGTTGCGTTTCACGACCTCAGAAACTGGCGTCACGCAGGCCAGCCCGTTTTTGCCGTTCATGTTGATGCCGTCGGAGCCGCAGACGCCTTCGCGACAGCTGCGACGAAAACTCAACGTAGGATCGACGTCTTTCATCATGTGTAAAACATCAAGCACCATAAGATCCCGACCCTCTGGTAATTCCACCTGAACGTCGCGCATCACTGGCACTTCGTCCAGATCTGGGTTGTAGCGATAAACACTTACTTGCATAGCAATGGTCCTAAAATTCCGATTTTTTTATTCGATAAAATGGGGTTTTAATCAAGCAAACCTAATAAACCCGCTCTTTTGGCTCGAATGCTTCCATGGTTCGGGGCGCGAAATTCACATCGCGCTTACCAACACGCTTATCCGCCGGAAAGTACATGGAGTGGCACAGCCAGTTCTCGTCATCCCGAGTCTGGAAATCGTCTCGGGCATGGGCTCCGCGGCTTTCTTTTCGACCCTCTGCAGTAATCGCTGTGGCCTCAGCCACCTCAAGCAGATTGTCCAGTTCCAAGGCCTCCAGACGCGCCGTATTAAAGGCCGACGACTTATCAGGCATGTCGGCGTTGTTGATGCGCTCGCGCAAATCGGCCAACTGTTTGATGCCTTCTTGCATATTCTTTTCGGTGCGGAATACGCCAAAGCTGTTCTGCATCGTGGTTTGCAGTTCTTTCTTCAGGTCATAGACCGACTCGCCGCCTGTAGATTCATTCCAGCGATTCAGACGTGCCATAGACGCCTCGATGTCAGACTCACTGGCCTCACGGTAGGAAACGCCCTGTCGCATCACCTGCTCTATGTGCAGGCCCGCAGCGCGACCAAATACCACGAGGTCGAGGAGCGAGTTGCCGCCCAAACGATTGGCGCCGTGTACCGATACACAGGCCGCTTCACCCGCAGCATAGAGACCTTCCACCGCAACGTCTTCGCCGGACGCAGTTTGCGTCAGCGCCTGGCCGCTGACTTGGGTAGGTATTCCGCCCATCATGTAGTGACAGGTTGGTACCACCGGAATCGGCTCTTTAACCGGGTCCACATGCGCGAAGGTTCTCGACAGCTCCAGAATACCCGGTAGACGGCTATTCAGTACTTCTTCGCCTAGGTGGTCGAGCTTAAGCTTCACATGATCGCCTTCGGGACCGCAGCCACGCCCTTCAATAATCTCAATCACCATGGAACGCGCAACCACGTCGCGGCCCGCCAGGTCTTTCGCATTCGGCGCGTAGCGTTCCATGAAGCGCTCGCCGTCCTTATTGATGAGATAACCGCCTTCACCCCGACACCCCTCGGTGACCAAGGTGCCCGCACCGGCAATGCCGGTCGGATGGAATTGCCACATCTCAATGTCTTGAACCGGCACGCCAGCGCGCAGTGCCATGCCTATGCCGTCGCCCGTGCACATCAGCGCGTTAGTAGTGGAAGCATAAATACGCCCCGCACCACCAGTGGCTACTACTGTTGCCTTGGAACTGACATGCACTACCTCGCCGGTTTCCATGCACAAGGCGATCACGCCGACCACAACGCCGTCTTGATTTTTCACCATGTCGACGGCAAACCACTCGTTCAAAAACGTGGTGTCGGCCTTAACGTTCGCTTGATAGAGGGTATGCAGCAAGGCATGGCCCGTACGGTCTGCTGCAGCGCAGGTTCGTGCAGCCTGCCCGCCCTTTCCGAAATCTTTTGACTGACCGCCGAAGGGGCGCTGATAGATGCGGCCGTTTTCCGTTCGCGAAAATGGTAGCCCCATATGCTCGAGCTCGAACACCGCCTGTGGGCCTTCGGAGCACATATACTCGATAGCGTCTTGATCACCAATGTAGTCAGAGCCTTTCACGGTGTCGTACATATGCCAACGCCAGTCGTCATTCGGGTCGTCACTCGCTATGGCGCAAGTAATGCCACCCTGGGCCGAAACGGTGTGCGACCGGGTTGGGAATACTTTGCTGATCACCGCAGTTTTCAGTCCAGATTGCGCTAGCTGCAAAGCTGCGCGCAGACCCGATCCGCCGCCACCAACAATGACGCCATCGAATTCCATCTTGCGTATTTGAGCCATGAAATAGTTCCTAGGAGTAAATTCTTAAAATTGCCAAACCAAGCGCATTGCCCACACGAGGTACACAAACAGGACCAATAAACACACCGCTTGGTAGCCAAAGCGGATCGACGTGGCGTAGTCACCCACATGAGCGGGCCGCAAGTAATCAGTGCCAATGGTCCACATACCGATCCATGCGTGGGCCACCGTAGAGAGCACCGCCAACGTTCCCGCCATCTTCATTGCCGCCGAGCCGAAAAATTCAGTCAGCACAGCGAAATCGATGTTCGAGGTGAATAAGAAAAATGCCATCACCCAACTGAAGTACGCAGTAAGAATAACTGCCGTTGAACGCTGCACAACCCAATCTGATAGACCACTGTTAGACAGGGCCATGACTTGAGAAACCTGCTTTACCATAAGATTGCTCCAATCACCGCAGTGGAAAGAATGGTTAAGACGATCACCGCCACCGAGCCGCGACGAGCCGCAGCAACCGAATCACCGAGGTGAAAGTCCATCAAAATGTGTTTCAAGCCCGCGAGAATGTGAAATTCCAAGGCGGCGATCAGTCCAAGCAAAATAAACTTCGGCAATGGTTGGGCAATCAACTGCTGCGCTGCGGCGAAGCCCTCAGGGGACGCCAAGGCCATATTGAGGGCGTACAGGGCAAACGCGACGCCAACAAAAAGTATGACCCCGGTTACACGGTGGGTTATCGAAACCAATGCTGCCAGGGGGAAGCTAAAAGCTAGCAAGTTTAAGTTGACAGGTCTGTCTGTCTTCATAGCCTAGTCCTACGTGTTTGTGAAGATTCAGCACCACCGCTGGCGTGACGCGCTTGCCGCACCAACAGCGCGTGCTTGCATTCGGCTGGCTATCGGGCCGCGGTATTTTATGCCTCCTCCGCGGCAAAGCCAAGGAGCATAGCGGGACACTCGAGGCTTTGGCTGCGCGCCAGTGCTCACGGGCCCCAATTGTCCACCTTCGGTTTACCTTTGCTTGCCAACGATTGTTCGCTCAACGGTTTCTCTGCCCCGCAAATGTTGTGTTTGGTACGAGAAGCTTAAACAGCAATCTAATAACAATGCTGGAAATACCCGGCGCTTTCGTCAATCATACCGACACGCCGCCGCTGTTTTAGCGCACGTGCATACGCGCCCTATGAAGGCTTCACGGAGAGCAGGCTTAACGGACTTTTTAAGCAGACTTTCCGAGCAGATTGCTAGCACCCTACAACAGGTTGGCACGACCATTTGCAGGGCACCCGGCGTGTGACGAAGACAAACAAAAATAACAGGGCTGCGCTGCTATTGAACTGCAGGCAACATTCGGTTGCATTGCACAAGAACAGCAGCAGAACATCGAAATACGTTGCTAAACAAAAAGCCGTTTTGCTCGGGCAACAACGGTAGAACTGGGGGAAGAACATGTCCGAACAAAACAATCAATCTGCCGAGCTGAACATTCCCGGCGTGGCAGATCCCATCGAACTGCCCATTTACTCTGGCAACATCGGGCCTGACGTCATCGACGTCGGCAAGCTAACAAGTCAGGGTTACTTCACCTACGACCCGGGCTTCGTCTCTACCGCCTCTTGCGAATCCGCGATCACCTACATTGACGGCGACGAAGGCACGCTCCTGCATCGCGGCTACCCTATCGAACAACTAGCAGACAAGTCGGACTATCTGGAGCTTTGCTACCTGCTGCTGAATGGCGATTTGCCCAGCGCCACTGCGAAAGCAGAATTCGTTCATACCATCAAAAATCACACCATGGTGAACGAGCAACTGCGCACCTTCTTTCAGGGTTTTCGACCCGACGCGCATCCCATGGCGATTATGTGCGGGGTCGTCGGGGCGTTATCTTCCTTCTACCACGACTCGCTGGACATCGATAATCCGCAACACCGCATGATTACCGCCCATCGGCTGATCGCGAAAATGCCAACGCTGGCGGCCATGAGCTTCAAGCATGCCCAAGGCCAACCCTTTATTTACCCACGCAATGACCTTGGTTATGCCGAAAACTTCCTGCATATGATGTTCGCCACACCGTGCGAGGACTACCAGGTCAGCCCTACGCTTGCCAAGGCCATGGACCGGATCTTCCTGTTGCACGCCGATCACGAGCAAAACGCCTCGACCTCCACCGTGCGATTGGCGGGCTCAACTGGCGCCAACCCGTTCGCCAGTGTAGCCGCTGGCATTGCCGCGCTGTGGGGACCATCTCATGGCGGTGCAAACGAAGCGGTATTGACGATGCTGGATGAAATCGGCAGCGTCGATAACATCCCAGAGTACGTGCGTCGCGCCAAGGACAAGAACGACCCGTTTCGCATCATGGGCTTTGGCCACCGGGTGTACAAAAACTACGACCCACGCGCCAAGGTTATGCAGCAAACCTGCCACGAGGTGCTAGAAGAACTGGGGGTGCAAGACAACCCAGTGCTGGCTATGGCGAAAGAGCTCGAGCGTATTGCGCTGGAAGACGAGTACTTTGTTGAAAAGCGGCTGTACCCAAACGTCGACTTTTACTCTGGCATTATTCTCAAAGCCATTGGCATTCCGGTGGAAATGTTCACGGTCATTTTTGCCACTGGCCGCACGCCCGGGTGGATTGCTCACTGGTGCGAGATGATCGGCGGCAACTACAAAATTGGCCGTCCGCGCCAGTTATATACGGGCAGCCCGAAGCGTGATTTCGTGGACGTGGCTGACCGCTAGAGGTGGGCAACAGCCCGCGTCTGTGTTGGAACTGGGACTGCGACTCACGTTTCGGCTAGACCGGGCTACTTAAACCGCTTGAGCAAACTAGACGTATCCCAGCGGCCGCCGCCCATTTTTTGTACGTCGGCATAAAACTGATCGACCAAGGCCGTTAGCGGCAACCGCGCATCCACCTCATTAGCAGTACTCAGCGCAATGTCGAGATCTTTGCGCATCCAATCAACGGCGAAGCCAAAGTCATACTCATCCCGCGCCATGGTGTTGGCACGGTTGTTCATCTGCCAGCTTTGCGCAGCGCCTTGGGAAATAACCTCCACCACCGCATCGACGTCTAAGCCAGCTTGCTGAGCGAAGTGCACTCCCTCGCTCAGCCCCTGAAGAATGCCAGCAATGCAGATTTGGTTAACCATTTTAGTCAGTTGACCTGCCCCCACAGCGCCCATCAGCGCATGCTTTTTCGCAAAGCAGTCAAAGTATTCGCCCGCTCGGACGTAATCGGCTTGAGCACCACCAACCATAACCGTTAGCGCGCCATTTTCTGCGCCGGCTTGGCCACCGGACACTGGCGCATCGAGAAAATTCACCGCTTTGTCGCTGCAGGCCGCAGCTATTCTCACAGCCAATGCCTTTGAGGCAGTGGTGTGATCGATTAACAACCCGCCCGACTGCATGCCGGCAAGAATACCCTGCTCACCGAGCACTACTTCGGCCACATCGTTGTCGTTACCCACACAGACGAAGACCACGTCTGCGGCAGCGGCTGCCTGCTGCGGTGTTTCCGCGGCACTGCATTGGGCCGGGCTATGCGAGTACTCTGCGAGCCACGCTGCGGCGCGGGCCGAGTTACGATTAAATACCGTCACCGCGCTGGCGCGCTGGGCAAGATGACCGGCCATGGGATAGCCCATTACGCCAAGGCCAACGAAGGCGACGCGACCAATGTGATCTGACATGCTGTTTCTCTTTTTTTGTTTACTCTTAATTTTTTATTCGACCCCATTAATCAAGGCCTAGACCAGTTGCCATGATGCCAAGAGAATGGCCACTTGCCCAAAGAAATAGTCGCAGGCGGCGCAGTAGCGGGCAAAACACAACTTTCACTCGCAACCGACGCGGTGGTTGGCTATAAAACCATCCCCGGCCTACGCCGTGAGTAACCGACACAAGGAATGTCATGCCAGAACTTCGTGACCTGCCCGCTATTGAGACGCTGCTGCAAAGCCCTGCACTTGCGCCGCTCGTGAGTGCGCACGGGGCCGAGTCGGTCAAAAGTCGGCTGCGCTCCCTGCAGCGAGAAATGCGCCAGCAGCGCGCGGTACCTGAGTGGGCGACCGAGGCTGAAGGCTATGTTGATGCGATCGGACGAGACCTGTCGAAGAGCGACTATGTACCGGTTTTTAACCTAACCGGCACGGTAATTCACACCAACTTGGGGCGGGCGTTGCTCAGCCAAGAGCTGTGGAACGACATTGCACCGCTGATCACAAGACCAATGAATCTTGAATACGATTTAGTCAAGGGTGCCCGCGGCCAACGCGACACCGTGGTTGAAGAAAGCTTATGCGAGTTGATGGGCTGCGAGGCGGTTACCATTGTTAACAACAATGCGGCTGCGCTGATGCTTGTGCTGAACACCTTTGGCCTGAACGCGCAGGTGGCGGTGTCGCGTGGGGAACTGGTAGAAATTGGCGGCAGCTTTCGCCTGCCAGAATTAATGCATCGGGCCGGCTGTCGGCTGCTTGAGGTAGGCACCACCAACCGCACGCGCATAGCAGATTTTGCGGAAGTAGCGCCGCAAGCGGCCATGCTGTTGAAAGTGCACCCAAGCAACTACCACATGGAGGGCTTCACCGAATCTGTGTCTGCGGGGGAACTTGGCGCTCTAGGCGCCGAGCACAAGGTGCCCAGCTGCGTGGATTTAGGCAGTGGCAGCCTTGTCGATCTGAGCCAGTGGGGTTTGCCCAAGGAACCAACACCACAAAGCGTGCTGGCCCAAGGCGTCGACTTGGTGACTTTCAGTGGCGACAAACTACTCGGGGCGGTGCAGTGCGGTATCATTGCCGGCAGCAGGCCGCTGGTCGAGAAAATCCGCAAGAATCCAATGAAGCGCGCTTTACGGGTAGACAAGCTCACCCTCACCATTCTCAACGCGACGCTTAAACTCTACCGCCAACCCGAAGCACTGGCAGAACATTTACCGCTCCTGAAAACGCTGACTTTGAGTACTGCGACGTTAGTGCAACGGGCCGAGCGGGTGATAGCCGAGCTACCCGAGGGACTCAGCGGCGATGTGCTCGACAGCCATGCACAAATTGGCAGTGGCGCCCTACCCGATCAGACCATCCCCAGCGTTGCCGTGGGTCTGACTCACGAGCACCTCAGCGCGCAAAAGTTAGCGGCAGCGCTGCGCAGTGCAGCCACCCCAATTGTTGGCCGCATAAAAGAGAACCAAGTGCTGCTCGATATGCGTGGCGCCGAGCCCATGGCGGAACTGCAACAAACCCTGCAGCAACTCGTGCTGGTACAAAACTGACCATGATTGTGACGCTGGCAGGTCATGTTGATCACGGGAAGACCACCCTAGTACGCGCCCTTACTGGCGTAGATACCGACCGTTTAGCAGAGGAAAAAGCGCGTGGGCTGACCATAGATTTGGGCTTCGCCTACACCGACGATCTCGGTTTCGTTGACGTACCCGGACACCAAAAGTTCATTCACAACATGGTGGCCGGTGTGGCTTCTCAACAGCATGCTCTGCTGGTTATCGCCGCAGACGACGGGCCGATGCCACAAAGCCGTGAGCACTTCGAAATTTTATCCGTATTGGGCCTGCGTCAGGGCACCGTGGCCCTAACCAAATGCGATCTGGTCAGCGCTGAACGGCTGGCTGCTTGTCGTGCCGAAATTGCCACCCTTACGCAGAACACGTTTTTGCAGCATGCCGACATCTTCCAGACCAGTGCGCAACAGCCCGACGGCTACGCTAGCCTGAAAACCCATTTGCGCCAAGTTGCCGCAAGCCACCAGCCAACGGCAGATCAAGCGGAATTTCGCATAGCCATCGATAGAGCTTTCACGGTGAAGGGTGCCGGGGTGGTAGTTACCGGCACCGTTCACTGCGGAGCCATTACGTTAGATCAGCCGCTATGGCACTTCCCCTCGAACAAGGCACTTCGAGTCAGATCCTTGCGGGTACAAGACGCAGCCGCAGAAAGGGCATGTACCGGCGACCGCTGCGCGCTAAACCTTGTCGGTTTGTCTCTGGACGAACTCAAACGTGGTGACTGGATCAGTTCCATTGCAACATCGGGGCACCACTCGGTGACCATCAAACTCGACAAGGCCAGCAGCTTCCCGCGCGCGCTGAAACACTGGATGCCAGTGCACATTTATCATGCCACCAGCCACAGCACGGGCCGCTTGGCGCTCTTTACTGAGGCACCAAATGGCGAGACTTGGGGAGAGGTAATTTGCGATGCGGCGATGCGCTGTCATCGCGGTGACCGCATCGTGCTGCGAGATCAAGCACTGGATGCAACTCTTGGCGGCGGCGAGGTTTTGTATACGCAACTGCACCAAGCACCCCGTCGCAACAGTGCCGCCCACAAAGTACTGGTGGCGGGCTATGCCGCCCCTGATGTAGCGGCCAGTTTCACTGCGCTTATGGCCTTGGGCGAGCTTCGGCTCAGCCAATTTTCGCGCATATGGAATCTGGCAGCAGACCGCCTCGACGCGCTGCAACATCAGCACAATGTGCGCGTCGTAGATGATCTTGCGATAAGCGAACAGCAGTGGCTTGACTACCAACAACAGGCGCTCAGTCAGATTATTGCCGCAACCGAACAAACACCCCAACAGGGACTGCGCGCCCGAGACCTGACAACAATACCTGCGACACTGCGGCAAAGCGTCGCCAATGCCCTAGTGAAAAACGCTGGCGTTGAACAAGCAGCGGGTTTGTTTCGCGTTGCCAATGCACAACCACAATTACCTGCCGAGTTGGCGAGTCTTTGGGCGCAGCTGGAACCCGCGCTAGATCACCTGCAAGCACCCAGCAGCGGCGACCTGGCTAAATTGCTGAGCGTGCCCCTACCCCAGTTGGAGCGACAACTCGTCGCTCTGGCGAAACGTGGCATGCTCACCCACCTTGGAGGGCATCGCTTTTATCTACCAACTCGGCTAACGGAAATTGCCGCCATCGTGCAAACCATGGCGGCCGCGGACGCGGCTTCGAGTTTTACCGTCAAAGCATTTCGAGATGAAACGGGCATCGGTAGAAACGTGGCCATTGAGGTGCTGGAGTTTTTCGACAGCAAGGGTTTCACCAAACGCAAGGGCAACGAGCGCGTCGTGCTGAGGCCGTTCGCCTAGCTACCGCTCGGCTTGGGGCGCCTTACTGGGACGTACTGAGAGCGATGTACTGGGGGAGACGTACTGTGAGAAAGACTAGGAGAATGCCGCAGAAGTGTGCTCGGGTGCAGGTAACCGCACCGCTGGTTAATTGCTGCGCCGAGATGCCGCGCCAAGGCTTTCGTAGGTAGGATCAACAGAAGCTCGTGGACGGCCTCCAAGCATCACCTCTACGCCTTTATCGATGGAGATGTCCTTAGCTTGCTGCGTTGCGGCTTCGAACGACTGCTCGACCTGCTTAACGGCAAGGGACTTGTCCGATGCAGCACGCTGCATGTTTGCTGTGTTGAGGGAGCCTAACATCACATTGTCGGCCATATGTCCTCCGAAAGTTCACGTTCTTCGACAAGATACACGTAATCGACCCGCCGATAAATAGCGCAGCTGCGACAAAAATACGCCTACTCGACGGCAATCTCAGGACGCCTGGCTGAGTTGTTCCAACAAATCTGCGGGGAAACTTCCAGCAAACGGTTTAATGCCATGCTTTTGTCGCACTTCGTCCTTGGTTAGGTGCCAGTCTTGCTCCCAGTCAATAGCCATAAAGTGCGGCGCATCGCAGCCGTGAACCCATGCCTCGGCCATATTCTGCTGCAGCAGCGCAAAACCCTGTGGCTGACGCAGGTAGCTCATGGTGCCCACCGTGGCCAGAAACTGAGCCGAATAGTTGTGTCCGAACTGGGCCAACTGGAATGCGGAAATCGCCATTTCATGCAGGCTTGTTGTTTGATACCCCGCTACCAAGTGCCATGTATCGTGCATCTGCAGGATGCGCGTATTGAGATAGCCCAGCGCAGGGCTGAGCTGACCTAGGCCAATAGCCTCACGATCTAAAACTTCTGGGTCAAAGCCGTTATCTACCCACATGGCCAGTAGCTCACGGGCCAAACTGGTTGCCGGCTGCGCGGCTAAATCGCTGAGTGAGATCATGGCGGGAGCCTGCTTCGACTCTGCACCGTCTGCGCCCATATGCGCAATGGCGGCTACCTCACTTAGCTCAGCAAACGTTGCATCCAGAGTAGTATTGAGCGCCGCCACGGCAACGGTAATCGAGCTGGCATCGTACCCGGCCTCTGGACCTACCAACGTTTGCTCAAAGCGCAACCAAAACTCATCGCTAAGCGGCGCGCTCTGAAATTCGGCAGCCATGCGGTCGACAGGCAAGCCAAGCTGCGCACGACAAATGCTATCGAAGACACGAGGAATTGCCCCCGGTGCGGCAAAAGCCGACCAGATCATCGCGCCGCAGAGAGCCGCTTGGGCACTGCGGTCGGCCTGCTTTGCAGCGGCAACGAGAGCAGGAAGACTGTCGTAATCTGGTGCACATGTGCTACTACGCAGCGCTGATAAACTTTTCTGCACGTAATGCTCTCCTGCCCAAGCAACCCTGTTTCGCGAAGCGGCTAAGACTACTGGTAAGAGAACGCTGGCGCACATACTATTGCTCGCGGAAGAGCATCGCTCCCGGTGGGGTGCGCGGCCTTCAAAGCCGTTGAGGCGCGACTACGTGCCTGGTGGGTTCGACTCCTACCTCTT
>JAACDW010000182.1 GCA_009936775.1 Pseudomonadota bacterium | reverse complement strand
GGCAGATCCTACCGCGATGAGCGAAATTCTCAGCATTGTGCAGCGCCTCGACACCGCCAGATCACAGGTGCTGATCGAAGCCGCCATTGTTGAAATCAGCCTAACCGATGACTTCAACGCTGGCGTTGAAATGGCTGGCATGGACGCCCGTGGAAACGGCCTGCCACTGGTATCCACTGCGCTTGGGGGTGGCCTCGCTGGCGTGCTAAACACCTTGGTTAACGTCAATGAGGACGGCTCGGTAAGCACTAATCCTGCCACCGCACTGGGCAGCGTTAACCAACCTACGATTGCCGTCGCCAAGGTCGACTTGGACGGGGTCTCTTTCGGTGCGGTCATCAGCGCGCTGGCCAACATGACGAATGCGAATTTACTCTCAACACCGAGCATTGTGACCCTAGACAATACCGAAGCAAAAATTATCGTCGGTCAGGAAGTACCCTTCCGCTCCGGCTCTTTCGCCACTACCGGGGAAGGCGCGAGCAACCCCTTCACCACAGTGACGCGCGAAGATGTCGGCATCGAGCTGACGGTAACGCCGCACGTTTATAACAATAACGAAGTGCGGATGGAGGTTTTGCAGGATATTTCGAACGTCGTGAACAGCGCAGTGAGCAGCTCTGCGTTTGCCGATGTGGTGACCTCCAAGCGCTCAATAGAAACCACGGTACTTGCGGCCTCGGGAGAGACCATTGTGTTGGGCGGACTCATTCAGGACAACGTCACCAACGGCAATGCCAGGGTGCCGCTGTTGGGCAAAATTCCAGTGCTGGGTAACCTCTTCAAATCCAGAAGCAAAAATCAAACTAAGACCAATCTCGTGGTCTTCCTGCGACCCACTGTAATGGAAGACAAAGCCCAGTCGACTTCGTTGACCACACGGAAGCTGAACGGCATCTGGGAGGTGGGCGACCCAACACAAAAACTCATAGCACCGGACGATTTATTTCAGGGTCGCTCGCCGCGCCGCTGAAAGCGGCGCCCCAGGCGCTTGCATTTAACCCATGTCAGCGAACAACATTTTCGGCCCATGGACGCGTCTCCACCGTGCGCTTTGGCGGCGCGTTATCACCCTCGGCATTCAGCCAATGATGAGCGGCCAGCAAACCCTGTTGCAGGCGAGCAACGCGGCGCCCTCACATATTGTCTATGTGCAGGCAACCCGCTCTATTGCCGACACGTTGATTGTTGAAAAAGCGGTGGCCGCCCTGCGCAAGGCAGACCAAAGTGAGGGTCCAAATTCACCCCTGCAGCCACTGAAGACAACGCACTGGTACAGCGCTCAAAGTTATATCGCGCTGGCCCAGAGCGTGGGGGGGAGAGTAACCATGCGCACTACCCCGGCGCTGCTCACACATTTGATGCAGGCCCCAAGTTCAATTCATGAGCAGGTGACAGTGGTGCCAGTTTGCGTATTTTGGGGTCGTGCGCTTGCCGCCAAGGACAGTTTCCTGCGCGCCCTCACATCAGACCAACGCTCAGCGACCGCAGGCTTAAAGCGCCTATTGGGCCTAATTTTTAACCGCGGTGATGTCCATGTCTGTTTCGGCAAACCGATCGCGCTGGCAGAACTTGCAAAGCATGAGCGCGGCGCAGAGTTTGCTGCACGGCGAGCTGCGCGACTCATGCGCCTGCGCTTTAAGACCATGCAGTTTGTGACTCTGGGGCCAGACCATTCCCACCGTCGCACCCTGCTCGATCAGGTGGCAAGTGCACCCCGGGTGCGGAAGGCCATTGATGCCATCGACGCTGCGGCCGACACGCGTAAAAGTGACCGTCGCCAACGCCTCAACCGCCAAGCCTTACGGATGGCTCGAACCATCGCCTCAGACTTGACCTACAGCACGATTCGGCTGTTCTTGATCTTTCTCAGTTGGTTCTGGCGGCGTATTTATGACGGTGTCGAGGTACAGGGCTTGGACGACCTGCGTTCCCTCAACGACACGCACACACTGGTTTATGTGCCAACCCATCGCAGTCATATCGACTATCTGGTGCTGAGCTATTCGCTGTACACCCAAGGCATAATGCTGCCCATTATTGCTGCGGGCGATAACCTCAATATGCCGGTGCTTGGCAGGCTGCTGCGTCAGGGCGGCGCGTTTTTCATGCGCCGCAGTTTTCGTGACGATGCACTGTATAGCGCAGTATTCGAGGAGTATGTGTATCAGGTTCTTGCGGCAGGCCATAGTGTCGAGTTCTTTCCAGAGGGTGGGCGCAGCCGCAGCGGCCGTTTACTACCCCCCAAGTACGGTCTGCTCAAGCTTTGCCTAGAGCACCAGCAACGCGGACTGGAAAAGCCTCTCGCCTTTGTGCCCATTTATTTTGGCTATGAAAA
Organism: Pseudomonadota bacterium; assembly: GCA_009936775.1. GTDB lineage: Bacteria > Pseudomonadota > Gammaproteobacteria > Pseudomonadales > Azotimanducaceae > UBA4421. The sequence goes on along the minus strand of JAACDW010000182.1, from coordinate 19,443 downwards.
GGTCGTGGAAGGTGGCAGCTATCTGCGGGAACTGCGTGGCAGCGCGAAACAAAAGGAACGCCTGACCGACCTCATCAGTAATGCCAAGGTAGTGCGGCAGCGTTTTGGCATGTTGCAGGTGAATCTGGCCGACGCCATCAAACTGGACAGCTGGCTTGAGCAAGACGGCATCAACAACCTCGATCAGCCCCGACAGCTGGAACGACTCGGCCAAGACATCATGCTGGGGATCAATCGGCGAGCCAGCGTTAACCCCATTAACCTGGTGGCACTGGCGATCACTCAACGCACGCACCTAACCATGCAAGAGCAGTCACTGACCGCACGAATCGGCTGCTATCGGGACCTCGCAATTAGTCTCTATGGTGAACAAATTTTAACCGCCAATGTGGGCGACGCTGCAGCTGTCATCGAACGGGCCGAGACTTTGGACTTTGTCAGTCGGCACAAGGCTGAGGCTTGGGTAACCTGCAGCGCGGACGCCGCGACGCTACTCACTTGGTACCGCAACAATGTACTGCACCTATTTGCCGCACCAGCGCTGATTGCACTGCTGGTTTCTCGATCTAGCGCAGGGCTCACGGCAAACCAATTGGCCGAACAGGCCCAGCTCATTTACCCGTTTATTGCCAAAGAACTCACCACTGCGCAGTGCTTTGATCTCGGCACATTGCTGCACGCGCTGGAACAGCAACAGCTTATCGTCCGCGAGGGCCCGATAATTCTACCGCCGACAAAGCAGAGCGAAGCCAATGCCCTGCTCAATCAGCTGAGCGGCTTGGTGCTAGAGATGCTGCAGCGCATGTATGTGGTGATCAGCATTGCCACTGTACATGCCGTCACCCGCACGGAACTGAAACGCCAAAGCCAAGCCGCGGCAAAGAAACTCTCACGCTTGTTCGGCCTCACTGGTGCAGAATTCTCCGAAGAGCGATTGCTAGATGCCTTTGTCGAACAGCTGCTCGAGGCCAAGCTGATGTCGATGGACGCACAGCAACAGTTAGTGGCGTCGCCACTGTTGCAGCAGGTCGCTGAGCAGGCAGCAGAGCAAATCATTGAACCGCCGGTTCATCTGGCCCTGCAGCGGGTTATCGGCTCCAGCGCTAGCGCCTGAAGGCTGTGGTATTTAGGCCGTTCCCAAATACACATCAAACCTGACGCTTTTGCCCTTGATCTGAAACGCCACGCGATCCAACAGCGGGTCTTTTAAGCGCCGCTTGAGCACAACGCGACCGCGGCAGCGGTGCTGGGCTGCCGCCACCAGCCCGCTGAGATCGTCTGCGCTTGCTGCAGCCGGCTCTGTGAGTTCACGTAAATATTGCAAACCTAAATCCGGCAGCGCTTTTTTTGCACTGGGCGCAAACATGGGATCTAGCAGCACCACATCCCAGTTGTCTGCTGGATGCGCGGCTGCAGTCAAGACGTTGAAGGCTTCATCACATATTGCCGTGCTGTTTTCGAGGTGCTGAACCCGCGCATGTAGCAGGACCCAAATCAATCGATCTCGCTCCACGAAGGTGACTCGGGCACCGAACTGTGTCAGTAACAAACCGTCACTGCCGAAGCCTGCGCAAGCATCTAATACCCGCTGCCCTTGCAGATTGCCCCCGCAAGCCTTGGCAAGCTCCGAACCAGCGCTGCCCACCGCGGCGCGGCGCAGCAGGTCCGCGTCTGATGGCTGATATGGGCGCGGCTGATTGGGCATACATAGCCACATGCCAGCGTAATCAAGAAAAAGGCTGGCAGTGGTGACCGTGGGCGGCTGCTCAACTTCCTTTAGCTCGCACCATGAGGCGTAGACAGATGCCTGCTGTGTTTGTGCAGCCGTGTGATAAAGCGCCAGAGTGCTGTTATTCACTGGGTTGTACAGCATGCACGCCAGCATTCTTTTGCCAGGGCGAATCACCTTGCACATAAATTGGCAGCGCCATGGCCGCGGGTTTGGCCAGTCCAGCCGCGTATGCGTTACGCACAGGTTCAACCATGGCAGTTGCCGCAAGCTCTAAATCTGCTTCGGCGGCAAAAGCAACGTCTGGACACAGCCAATCCGGCTTAGGCCCCAAGCCTTGAAGCGCGTTTGCCCGCGGCAGCAGTTCATCCAGCCATGGTGGCATTGCGGTGTACAGACGGTCATCGTGTACAGCAGTAATCTCGCCCTGCTCACCGCTACGATACAGGGCCAAATAAAACGCATCGGCGCGACTGGGTACCACGGTAAGCCATAGGCCATCAGGGTGCGCGGCAAAACCTGCGGCCAGCGCGCTACGCAGTAAAATCTGCGAACCCGCCATGGGCACCACTACCGAACTGCTGGCCATGCCGATACCCTGAGCAACGGAGGCCGCGATGCGCACACCGGTAAAGGAACCGGGGCCCGCTCCGAAGCCAATTAGCTGCGTCTGTCGAACCGATATACCCGCTTCTTGATAAAGCGCGTCGAGCATTGGCAGTACCTGTTCGTTGTGCCGTCGCAGCAACTTTTCGTGGCGCATACAGACTCGCTCACCCACAGCCAAGGCTAGGCTACAATGCGCGGTAGAAGTCTCAATACACAGGGTTACAGTCATTGCACGAGCATAGCCAACCAATGGATTTGGAGGAAGCGCGACAAGCATTATTCGCCCAAGTCAGCGCGGTTTCGGAGATTGAGAAAATAGCGCTGAGCCAAGCCAGAGGGCGTATCTTGGCGGAAACCGTCAAAGCCCAGCTACCACTGCCGCCCTTTGCTGCTTCGGCCATGGACGGGTATGCGCTCAGACAAGCAGACCTTGCCGACACCGCTACCTTTAGGGTCATCGGCGAAAGCCTGGCAGGACACCCGTTTCAAAGCACTATCGATGTGGGTGAATGTGTGCGCATTTTCACCGGAGCAGTTGTTCCGCCAGGGGCAGACTTGATCGTTCTGCAAGAGACGCTCGTTGCGCAGCAAACTCTTGCAGATGGCCGCATGGAGGTGCGTTTCGAGCCGCAACAGATCGGCGAAGACTACATCCGCCCCATTGGCAACGATGTCGAAGCCGGGCAGGCCCTGGCGACACCCGGGGACTGTTTATCACCCTTCCTGCTTGGCACGCTGGCCGCCGCTGGCGTTACCCAGATATGTGTTTATCGGCCCGTCGTGGTCGGCATATTCTCCAGCGGCGACGAGTTAGTCGATCCCGGAGTGCCGCCTGAGAATCTTCTGTTGGGCCAAATTTACGATTCCAACAGCTTTACCCTTGCCAGCTTGTTGCAGCATTTGCCGGTAGAGCTCGCTCGCCTGCCAAGACTGAAAGACGAACCGATGGCGGTGGCAGCTGCGTTAAGTGCGGCAGCTCAGCGCTGCGACCTTTTGATCACCAGCGGCGGTGTCTCCGTCGGTGATGCAGACTTTATCGGCGCAACCATTGCGCGCATGGGAGAATTAGCTTTCTGGCGTTTGAACCTCAAGCCGGGGAAGCCGCTAGCCTTCGGCAAGTTAGGAGACTGCTGGATTTTCGGCCTGCCGGGCAACCCCGTATCTACTATTGTCACTTGTCTGTTGCTGGTGCTGCCTACCCTGCAAGTGATGTGCGGCACACTGCCCAAGCCCTTGCTGCGCGTTCGCGCCGTACTTGATAGTGCTGTATCTCACCAACCCGGCCGCGCCGAGTATCAACGCGGCATATACCAAATGGACCCAAGGACTGGGGAACACGACGATGCCGTCGAGCACACTGCGCTACGGGTAAGCCATACCGGGGATCAAGGCTCGAACCGTCTTAGCACATTTGCCGGGGCCAATTGCCTCATTGAAATCCCGAAGGACAGCGGCGATCTGGCGGCAGGTACTGTCGTTGATATTTTGCCTCTTAGCGACTTACTTAATTGAGCTAGTCGCCGAAAATGCCGTCGCTTTATTGCGCCAAGCCGGCGGCGATCGCATTTTGAATGTCGGCAACCGCTCCGCTGCCGTCGATCTCAACGTACTTCAGATTGGATTTTTTACTGTAAAACGCCAACAGCGGCTGAGTTTGTTCGTAGTAAACCGCTAGACGGTAACGCACGGTGCTTTCCGTATCGTCTTCACGTTGCTCTAGCGCCTCACCGGTTACATCATCAACCCCTTGCTGTTGCGGTGGGTTGTACTGCACATGGTAAACGCGCCCGGATCCCGGATGCACGCGTCGTCCAGTAATGCGTTTCACCAGTTCATCATCTTCGACCTTGATCTCTACTACGGCATCAATAGAGATGCCGGCATCGTCCATGGCTTGAGCCTGCGGAATGGTGCGTGGAAAGCCGTCAAATAAAAAACCACTTGCACAATCGTCAGCTTGGATACGCTCCTTTACCAAATCGATGATGATGTCATCAGAAACCAGCGCACCGGCCTCCATTACCGCCTTAACTCGATTACCCAGCTCGCTACCGGAGCCAACTGCAGCCCGTAGTATGTCACCGGTGGAGATCTGTGGCACACCGAGCGATTCTTTGATGAATTGGGCTTGAGTTCCCTTGCCCGCACCCGGCGGTCCTAACAGTATGATTCGCACATTTTTCTCCTAGCTGAAGCTAACGTCTTGCTCGCGCTCGAGCGGTTTTTAGCGACCACATACTCTACCTGAAATGCATGGCTGAGTGGCGAGGTTTCGCTATGGGCAACCTGGCGTTTGCGTGCCTAGACAGCGTAACGCACGACCTGCACTACCCCACGTAAATAAGATAAGTGACTCAACAGCTCTAAACAGGCGAGCCAGTCAGAAATTGTCACTTCTACCTTAATCAGCGCGAGATCTTCTTCTAGTACTTCGCCAGAGGCCTTGGCTATCGGCAAGCCCTGATCTGCCAGCAAAGAGGTAATATCGCGCAACAGGCTCTCGCGATTTTTCGCGGTAATCCGAAAACCGCAGCGCGCGGGAAAGGTTTGCGCAACGCCATCGTCGCTCTGCGACCAAAGCTGCAGCGCATCCGCAAGTCCGGGTTCGGTAAGCATGCGATTAGCCAAAGAAATATAGCTTTCTTGACCCAACGCTACTGCCACAAAAAATGCATCGGCATCGGTGTACCCCTGCAATTGGGATAGATGATTGAATGCCTCATCAGACAACGGTGAGGCTCCTACTCCGGCCACAACGTTTTGCAAAATGCTGCGGCCCCGGCGAGTACTCTTCATTTGGCTGTCACTGCGGAAAAACGCGGCAACACTGGCCTTGGCGCGGTGAGTGCGCATGTAGCCCAGACGCGGCTCCAGCCAAGCGCGGTGCGGCCGTACGGGCCCGCCAGAAATGATCTCAACCTGTTCACCGGTTTTCAGGGGAGTACGAATGGGTGCCCATTCGCCGTTCACATAGCCGCCCGTGCAGGTGTGCCCAAGTTCGGTGTGAATGCGATAGGCCAAATCCAACACCGTGGCGCCGGCCGCCATATCCAGCACATGCCCCTTCGGAGTTGAGACATAAATGCGGTCTTCGCTGACCCGCTGGGCCAGCAGTTCTGGCAAGCTTTCGATGCCGTCCAAAGTTTCGTGCCAGTCCATAACCTGCCGTAGCCAACCCATTTTCTCTGCATAACCGCTGGGATCGTTTTCCTCCGAGCCTTCCTTGCCGCCTTCCTTGTCGCCTTCCTTGTAGGCCCAGTGCGCACAGACGCCTAACTCGGCGTTGTCGTGCATTGCATGGGTGCGGATTTGTACCTCTAGCGAGCGTCCATCATCAAAGGTAATGGCGGTATGGATACTTTGGTAGCCGTTCTCCTTTGGCACCGCGATGTAGTCATCGAATTCACTGGGCACATGCGACCAGGTGCTGTGAATGATGCCTAAGGCTGCGTAACAGTTGGCTAGATCATCGACAACAATGCGCACCGCTCGGACGTCGTGAACGTCTTCTAGTGCGATGCCCTTGGACTGCATCTTGCGCCAAATGCTGAATATATTTTTTGCTCGGCCTTTCACCTTGGCCTGAATACCCGCCTGCTGGAGACGCTGCTGAATCACCCCCACCAGTTCTTTGACTTGTTGCTCACGCTCTTGGCGGCGACGCTTCAACTGCTTGGCTATGCCTAGATAAATGTCCTCACGCAGATAACGTAGGCTTAAATCTTCAAGTTCCCACTTTAGCTGCCACATTCCCATACGGTTGGCTAAGGGAGCAAAGACACTGGCCGCTTCTTCGGCAATGCGCTGCTGACGTGCCTCGTCATAGTGCTTGGCATAGCGCAGGGCCTGTACTCGTTCAGCCAGCTTGATCACCGCAACGCGGAAATCTTGAATAAGTGAGACCAGCATGCGTTTGATGTTCTCGACCTGCCGGTTTTCTTCCCCGGCCAGCATGCGCGTATCCGACACTTCCAGCAGACTCGATGTCGCCAGCGCTGCAACACTCACGCATAGCTTCGCCGCATCTGCACCGTAGGACTGCACAAGCACTTTTTCGTCAAACATGCCCTTTCGATACCCTGCATAAGCCATGGCCGCTAGCACTGCGGGCTGATCTAGGCGTAACTCGGCGACCATTTCCGCGAGTTCTAAACTCTGGGGCAGCATGTCTTCACCATAACCCGTAAGCCACTGTGCCGCCTGCAGCAGTCGCTGCTGATCGAGCCGCTGATGCACTAGCGTTATACGCTCACACCAAGCGGCGGTATCAACCGCTCCGTCGGCGGTAAGCGGCATTGCTGAAGTAACGCTAACCATAGATTAATCTCGTAAAAGGCATGCGGTCAGCCCAGTAGACGGGGCATTAACCGCCTATCGTCTGGCGCACAAAGTTTCCAACTGTCTCAACATGGGCTGTCCCGGGAAACATGTCATATACCCCGACTTTTGCAAGCCTATAGCCTAGCTCATGAAGTCGCTTGGCATCACTGGCGAAGGTCACAGGATTACACGAGACGTAAACAATCTGCTCAACAGACGACATGGCGGCCCAGCTGGGAAGATTTGGCCCAGCACCGCTGCGCGGTGGATCCAATATCAGCGCCTCGGGCGCAGCACCAAAATGATTCAATTGTGCGTCGATACCAGACTGCGGAGCGCCGCCATTATCTTGTGAGGTACCTTGCGACATCAAGCCCCCGGTGTCGCCATACAGGTCTGCGGCGTGAAACGTACACCTGCTGTCTACACCGTTGGCGCGGGCATTTTTGGCAGCCATTGCTACCGCCTCCGCACTGGCTTCGATACCGATCGCCAGCGCCCCAGCCCGGGCCAATGGCAAGGTAAAATTACCGATACCACAAAACATATCTGCGACCACCCGCCCGCGCAGGTTGCCCAAGTAGCCCATTACCGTGCGCACCAACTCGCGATTCATGGGGGCATTCACTTGGGTGAAATAGTGCGGATAAAACCCCAGCGTCAAACCGTATTCGGGCAGCTGATAGTGCAATAACTGCATTTGCTGCTGGGTTGCGGCAATGGGCTTCAAGGTATCGTAGCCCTTGCTCTGCATCAGTACCTCGACACGCCAGTGCTCGGCAAAACTCTGCCACAGCGCTACATCACCGGCGCTCAGTGGCTGCAGATGGCGAACGATAACCGCACACTGGCCATCGCCTTGAGCCAACTCAATTTGCGGCACCGTGTGCGGCTCCGACATCTGCGCAATGGTGGTCTTTAACGGCGTAATCAGTCTAGAAAGCTCCGGAGTTAGCGTGAGACAGGAGTCTATTCGTGCTACCCGGTTACTGAAAGACTCACGAAAGCCCACCAACACCGTCTCACCAACCAAGCGGACTCCAAGCCGGGCTTTGCGTCGATAGCCCAGCCGCAACAGGGCTACCGGGCTACGCCAACTCGACGGCTCGATACCCTGTAACTGCAGCTGATCGGCTAACTGCTTGGCCTTGTGCGCCAACTGAGCCTCCGGCGCCAAATGCTGGGTCGCACAACCGCCGCAGCGCGGAAAATAGGCACAGGCAGACGGTACCCGGTCGGGGCTACCCTGTTCTAGTGGTTGGCCGTCGGCACAACGTTGCCCACCCCGACGCTTTAAAATTCGCGCACGCACGGTTTCACCGGGCAAGGCATTACGCACCCACACCGGCCGCTCATTGTGCTCGCCGCCGCCTAGCCCTTGATCTGAAAGGCTGTGAATCTGCAGTTCGATCTCTACTGGCTGTCTCGCCAAGTTAGGCTCCTTCGTTTTGGCAGTTGCCTTCGGCAGCAACTATTGAGTGCACTGACCGCATTCTGCGCGAGCGCGGGCGGTCATTATCGCTGAAACATCTTGCGACTGGTGAGGGGCTTATCGCCCAGCAGGGGCGCTAAGGCTGCGCGCATTAGGTGCTTTGCCGCCTCTTGAGTCGCTGGCGCGGAAAAGTCAGCGGCAGCTATATCCAGAAGGGCTTGCCCACCAAACCGCCGCGCCCCGTCCGATGCAGATTTTTGCGCCAAGCGAAAACCGCTATGCGGCTCAAAGCGATAGACTGCCGAAGCCTGCAAGGGTTCCCCCGCTTGGGTAAAATCTACCGCGTAGCCCAACTGCTGCAGGAGCGTTAACTCAAAGCTGCGCAACGCAGGCTGCAAAGGGTCGTTTTCCTCTAGGGCTTCCAGCACGCACATCGCGGCAGAGAAGATTTGTGGTTCGGGCTGACGCTCGCGCAGCAGACGTGTCAGTAACTCCAGCACATAAAAACCTGCATACAGGGCTTCGCCATGCAGCGCGATAAAATGCTGGGTCTCAAATTTTTGGATGGTCACCAAATCGCTTCGGCCAGCCCAAGCCACTGTGCCGACACTAAAGGGTTGCATCACTACGCCGTGTTTTTTGCTGCGATAGCCGCGCAACACGCCAGCCAGCCTGCCTTGGCCTTGGGTCAGCATCTGCACAATGGCACTACTTTCACGATAAGGACGCACGTGCAGAATCAGAGCAGCTGCCATTGGTGCAGTGCTGGGCATGTGAGCGGCTCAGTCGTAACCCAAGTTACGCATGTGCATGGTGTTGTTAGTCCAACCCTTACGCACTTTCACCCACAGATGCAGCATGACCTGATGATCGAGCATCAACTCAATATCCTTGCGTGCTTCCTGCCCGATCAGTTTCAGTCGCGACCCCGCTTTGCCAATCACGATACGTTTTTGGCCGTCACGCTCCACTACAATGTCGGCATGAATGTCAATTACCTTATCGCCCTGCTTAAAGTGCTCGATAACGACCGTGGCGCTGTGTGGAATTTCATCACCCAACTGTCGCATCAGTTTTTCGCGAACAATTTCTGCTACCAGAAAGCGCTCCGGTTGGTCGGTGACCTCGTCATCGGCAAAAAAATGGGTACCAAGGGGCAGCCTAGAGAACACGTGCTCACGGAAGCTAGCGACGCCATCTTCCTTTAGGGCACTGAGCGGGACAATTTCATCAAACAGTTTGTGCTCGCCAAGCGCCTGCATTTGCGGCAGCACCTGGGATTTATCCTTGATTAGATCCACCTTAGAAAGCACCGCAAACTTTGGCACCTTGTGGGCAGCCACCAGTTTCAGTACATGCTCATCCGCAGAGGTGGTTTTGCCGCCTTCAATAAGCACGACCAACAGATCGACATCCGACAGCGCAGAGGTCGCGTTACTCACCATATAACGGTTCAGTTCGCGCTCGGTTTGCTGGTGTATGCCGGGAGTGTCTACGTAAATGGCCTGCTGGGCTCCTTCGGTATCCACACCAATCAGGTTGCGCCGCGTAGTTTGCGGCTTGCGCGAGGTGATACTGATTTTTTGCCCCAGCACATGATTGAGCAGGGTCGACTTGCCGACGTTCGGACGTCCGACTAAGGCCACATAACCGCAGCGCTGTTGTTCAGACATTTTTTTGCTCAGACACTGGGCTCATCCCCTGTTGTTGGCTGGGTCTGGCCACTCGGGCCTTTGGCGGACGCTGTTTTTTTGTCGCGACCCTGACTTTTCACCTGCTGTGTCGGCGCGTTGGCTTGTTGTTGGGCCAGCGCCAAAACCAATACTTCGTGGGCCGATGCCTTTTCCGCCGCGCGCCGTGATGAATCCTGCGCTACCGCCATCAGCCCCAAACTCGGGGCTTCGCACTTCACCGTGTATTGCCGCTGATGGTCAGCGCCACTAACCTGCTCTACCGTATAGCTTGGCAGGTCTAATCCGTTGCCCTGCAAAAATTCCTGCAGTCGCGTTTTCGGATCCTTAAGACTTTCGGCGTCGAGTCCCAAGGTAAGCTCGTCAAATAAATAATGTACCAGTCGCTGGGCTTGTTCGATGCCGCCATCCTCGTGTACTGCGCCGATCACGGCCTCCAGCGCATCGGCCAGAATTGATGCGCGTTGGCGGCCGCCAGATCTCAGCTCACCAGATCCCAGTAGCAAAAACTCAGGCAGCTGCATTTGTAGCGCTACCTGGGCTAGTGTCTTGCCTCGTACCAACTGTGCGCGCATAAGCGACAACGCGTCTTCCTGAACGTCGGGGTAATGCCGATAAAGCATACTGCCAACCAAATAGCCAAGCACCGCGTCGCCGATAAATTCCAAGCGCTCGTTGTTGGTTCTCGAGTAGCTCTTATGCGTCAGCGCTTGCTGCAACAACGCTGGCTTATCGAATTGATAGCCAATTTTATGCTGAAGCTCGTCCAGCGCATTGTTGCTGCCGGTTGATTGCGCCATGGGACTAGTCGTGAGCGCCTTGCTCAAGCCACCGGTTGCGGCCAAAGGTAGGCAGGTTCCAGCCCGGCTTTTTGTGTGCCCAGATGGCAATAGCCTTACCCACAATGTTGTCATGGGTTGCGAATCCCCATGCGCGTGAATCTGCGGAGTGGTCGCGGTTGTCGCCCATGACGAGGTATTGTCCTGGACCCATACTCCAGCTCTGGGGCCGTTCGGGTAGCCGGGTGCGATGCATGCGATGCTCTACTGCGTCAATTTGCTCGACATATTCGCGCGCCGCGACACCGTATTGGGGGTCTACAAATTCGCGCACAAAGGTGTACTTCAGACGCTCACCGTTGATCGTTAGGGTTTTGTTTTCGTAGCGAACGGTATCCCCGGGAATGCCGATAACGCGCTTAATAAAATACCTTGGATCGTGTGGTGGAACGAAAACCATCACATCGCCTCGAGCGGGCTTTTCGCCTTCGTTAAACTTGAAGTCCAACACAGGCATCTTCATTCCATAGGCGAACTTGTCGACCAAAATAAAATCGCCGACCTCAAGGGTTGGCACCATGGATTCCGAGGGAATTTGATAGGGCTCAGCAACAAAGCTACGCAGTAAAAACACCGCCAAAAGAATTGGGAAAAAAGAGCGCGCATATTCGACCAAGGTCGGGTCTTGCGCATCAGCAGCCTTCGCTAACCGGCGCGGTTTAAACACCAGCGTATCAAGCAGCCAGATACCGCCGGAAATTACCGAGGCCCAAAACAAATAATAGGGTAAGTCGATATCCATCGCGTTGATCGCCGTTTAGCGCTCGACCTTTAGTGCGGCCAAGAACGCTTCTTGAGGAATTTCGACCCGGCCAAGTTGCTTCATACGCTTCTTGCCCTCTTTTTGTTTTTCCAGCAACTTCTTCTTGCGCGTGATGTCGCCTCCATAACACTTGGCTGTGACGTTTTTGCGCAGCGCTTTCACCGTTTGCCGCGCAACAATCTGGCCGCCGATGGCCGCCTGCAGCGCCACGTCGAACATTTGCCGAGGAATTAGCTCTTTCATTTTTTCCGCCAAGGCGCGGCCACGACTTTGCGCTTGATCACGGTGCACAATACTCGCCAGCGCATCGACCTTGTCGCCGTTGATAAGCATATCGAGCTTCACCAGCTTGGCGTTTTCAAACCGCACAAAGCTGTAGTCCAAGGAAGCAAAGCCGCGACTCACCGACTTGAGCCGGTCAAAGAAGTCCATTACCACTTCGTTCATGGGCATTTCCCAGTGCATGGAAACCTGACCTTGAGAGAAGTGCATATTCTTCTGCACGCCACGACGTTCAACGCAGAGCGACATGACATTGCCCACGTAATCTTGAGGCACGAGGATGTTCACCTCGGCGATGGGCTCACGCATCTCTTTGAAGTTGTTGGGCAGGCGTGAGGGGTTGTCCACCTGTTTTACCGAACCGTCCGCCAACTCGACCTCGTAGACGACGGTCGGTGCTGAGGTGATTAGATCAAGGTTGTATTCGCGCTCCAAACGCTCCTGCACGATTTCCATATGCAGCATACCGAGGAAACCGCAGCGAAAGCCGAAGCCCAGGGCGTCGGAAGACTCTGGCTCATAGAATAACGAGGCATCGTTGAGCACCAATTTTTCCAATGCTTCACGAAAGGTCTCGAAGTCTTCGGAATTTACCGGAAACAGTCCAGCATAGACCTGGGGTTTCACCCGAGCGAAACCCGGTAGCTGCTCAATGTCTGGGGTCTTCGCACTCACCAAGGTGTCGCCCACCGGCGCGCCGGTGATTTCCTTGATACCTGCAACGACGTAGCCTACTTCACCGGCACCCAAGCTTTTGTCCGGCTCGCGCTTGGGTGTGAAACGACCGAGTTGGTCCACGGTATGTACTTTGTTCGTCGACTTAACATGGATCTTGTCGCCTTTGTTCAGGCGCCCCTGCATAACCCGAACCAAGGACACGATGCCCAGATAGTTGTCGAACCAAGAGTCAATGATGAGCGCTTGCAGGGCTTCGTCGTCAGATCCCTCCGGCGGTGGAATGGTTTCGACCAGATAGCCCAACAGCTCGTCCACACCCACACCGGTTTTGGCGCTGCAGGAAATAATATCGCTTACATCAAGACCGATAATATCTTCGATTTCTCCCGCCACGCGCTCAGGTTCTGCCTGGGGTAAATCGATTTTGTTCAGCACCGGCAGCACTTCCAAACCTTGCTCAATGGCGGTGTAACAGTTCGCTACGCTCTGCGCCTCGACACCTTGGACGGCATCGACAACCAATAACGCCCCTTCACAAGCGGCTAGGGAGCGCGACACTTCGTAGCTGAAGTCCACATGCCCCGGGGTGTCGATGAAGTTGAGTTGATAGCTTTGGCCATCCGTATGCTGGTAATGCAGGGTGACGCACTGAGCTTTTATGGTGATGCCGCGCTCGCGCTCCAAATCCATAGAGTCCAACACTTGGGCTTCCATCTCGCGGTCGGATAGACCGCCGCAACGCTGGATAAAGCGGTCGGCCAGCGTCGACTTGCCGTGATCGATGTGCGCGATAATCGAGAAGTTTCGAATGTGTTGGTTGGTTGCCAAGCGGCAGATGCTCCTTTGTGAAGGCGCGCAGTTTAGCCCATACGGGGCTGGCTACATAGCAACAGATAGCCCCGTATGAGTTTTGGCAAGCAACGCTAGCGCGTTATTCCTCGTCAGGTACCCGCAGGGTAATGTAGCTACGCCGAAAGTCTCTGCCTTGCTGGCGCATCACCAGCACTGGGATCACATCCCCAGGCTGGGCCGCCGCCGCAATTTCACGCAGGCCATCGGCGTCCGGCACCACACGACTTTTCATGCGCAAGATGACATCACCGACCCGCAGTCCGGCAGCTTCAGCAATTCCGCTAACAGCCACCACCGCAGCACCGGCGTCCATACCCATCTCGGCCTGCTGATTGCTGGATAGATCGCGAACTGTCATACCCAAAACCGTCTCAGCACTTGATCCGCCACTACCACCGCGTGCGGCGCTGAGCGGGTTCTCTGGCAGTTCGCCCAGCACCACGGTAAGTGTCACTTCCTTACCGTTGCGCCAAACCACCACCCGGGATGCCTCCCCTACCGGCGTACGTCCGACCCAATGAGGCAGTTCGCCAGCGCGCGATATTTCCTCACCTTTGAAGCGAATGATTATGTCGTCATCCTCAATGCCACCGGCGGCGGCAGGCCTGTTTTCCATCACGCGAGCGATTCACGCGCCTCGTGGTCGGTCCAGCCCAAAACCTTCGGCAAGATCCTTGGTTAGCTCCAAGATTTCTACCCCAAGCCAGCCACGAGCCACCCGGCCGTTGTCTTTCAACTGATCGACTACATCCATGGCAATATCGATAGGTATGGCGAAGCTCACACCCATAAAACCGCCAGAGTTGGAGTAAATTTGGGCGTTGATGCCGATTACCTCGCCATCCAGATTGAACAGCGGCCCGCCAGAATTACCGGGGTTGATGGCGACGTCAGTCTGAATGAACGGTACATAGTCCCCTGTCTGGCGAGTGTTCAGGCTACGTCCCTTGGCACTGACAATGCCAGCAGTCACCGAATGATCGAAGCCGAAAGGCGAACCGATAGCCAACACCCACTGGCCAACCTCTACATCATCGAAGTCACCCATCTTTACCACCGGGAGCTTCTTCTCAGCCTCAATTTTCAGCAATGCCAGATCCGAGCGCTGATCACTGCCAATTAACTCCGCTTCGTACTCGCTGCGGTCGCTCATACGCACCATGATTTTAGCTGCTCCGTCGACCACATGATGATTGGTTAGCACATAGCCGTCTCGTTCGATGATAAAGCCACTGCCCAAAGACCTGCGAGAACCGGGCGGCCTGCCATTGCCGGGGCCACCACGCTGGCTCGGAGGTCCGAACTGACGAAAAAATTCATCAAATCGCGGATCTCGTTGCCGCTCTGAATCAGGCCGCTGAAAGTTAGACTGCGCCACCTGCTCAGCAACGGTGCTAATGTTTACCACCGCGGCTTCGTTTTGCTTCACTAACTTGGTGAAGTCTGGCAGCGCTGCAACAGCAGGCAGGCTGATGCCAAAAGCGACAATGCTTGCGCTCATCAACGTTAGGCAGCGTCGCCATCGGTTTGCAAACGGGCCATCGGTGGATTTCCCGCGTGTCAGATTTTTCATAAGTGAACCCATGGGGTGCTCCTTAGTAGAGGTAATTTGTTGCAAACGCTCAACCGCCTTGGGCTTTGCCCCGCCACCAGTCTTAGCCGGAGCGGGAGATATTGGGTATCAGCCCAGAGTCTTTCAAGGCGCGATGAAGTTGCGGCAGACTTTTGCGAGCAATTTTTCCGCCCAGCGCGCAGGCCATCACAACACCGAGGAGCATAAATACCGGCATGAGCGGGTGATCGTTAAAATTAGACAGCGCGCCAACAAGCGCGCCAATGAGCAGCAGCGGCAGACCAAAGATAGCCAGCGTGATGCGATTGAGTAACCCCGAGGAAACAGTGATCGAACCGTGCTTGGCTCCTGCTGACACAGTAGCAACTACATGGCATGGCGCAGGACACTTCTGACAGGCAGGCTCGGCGGCTACCAGTTGCAGCTGTTGGTCTTTGGCAAGGAACAAAACCGGTCGCTGAAGATCGGACATAGATACAAAGTAAAGTCGTTGGAAAGCGCCACTATATAGGCAAATGATTAGTGGCTAAAGACAGATATCCTCACACTTTGTAACCAATTATTTCTCCTTGGTTTCAAATCATCTGGGCTGCACCGACTGACTTTGTTGCGCAGATTTTTGGCAGCATCGCCTGCAGTAAGAAAGCTCCTTAGGCTCTTTGCCGACCTTTTGGAAACACCGCAGCGTGCCGTCAAGGTCGAACCAATCCGCCCATGAGATAGCTAAATATGTGCCAGCTCGTTGCTAGGTAGCGGGGTATCAATGGAGCCGAGCCGCAGCATGATATGACTTTTTTAACCCGCTTGGCGTACATCTGAGTGCCGCAGACGCTGCAAAAATAACGGTGTTTACCCGCAGAGGACGTATGAAAGTTCAAATTTTCAGCACCGCGAAGTGCGCAATCCTACAGCGCCATATTAGCTACTGGAAAAAGCAGCGCCATGGGCCTTGCGGCAGGTTTTGCAGTGGCAGTGCACTACGTCGCTGATACGCGCTTCAATTTTGCAGGTTACTGCTCCACAAAAACAGCGACCCGTGATCATATTCAGTCCTTGCTACTTGGATCACTGCATCAGCGACTTTTGAGGCTTTTTCTGTGACCTCGCTGATTAGGTCGCATCTTATGCGAGGTCTCATGCGGCAGGTGCCTACTGATTAGCAACTCTGAAAATCGACAACAGTTGATCAGCATGAGCGGCTGACTTCCCTACTCTCATATCTTTTTGCCACCAAGCTATACTGTTCGCTGTTTTCAAGATGCAGCAGTTTTATGTCACAACGCTTTACCACAGATGTTTTGATCATCGGCGGCGGCGCCGCCGGTCTCACTGCGGCATTGACGCTGTCGCAGCACGCCCGGGTCACGGTGTTATGCAAGGGTGATATTACCAGCGGTTCGTCGCACTGGGCGCAAGGCGGCGTGGCTGCAGTGACTGATCCTGAGGACAGTTTCGAATCCCATGTAGCAGATACCTTGGATGCCGGTGCCGGTCTGTGCGACCCGGAAGTCGTGCGCGCTACGGTGGCTGCAGGGCCGGATGCCATTGCCCAGCTGGCGCAATGGGGTGTGAATTTCGATACC
Organism: Pseudomonadota bacterium; assembly: GCA_009936775.1. Classification (GTDB taxonomy): domain Bacteria; phylum Pseudomonadota; class Gammaproteobacteria; order Pseudomonadales; family Azotimanducaceae; genus UBA4421. The sequence goes on along the minus strand of JAACDW010000182.1, from coordinate 3,092 downwards.
GAGGGCAATGCCCTCCACCTCACTCGGGAGGGCGGCCATTCGTTCCGCCGCGTGGTCCATGTGGCAGATGCAACGGGCAAGGCGATTACCAAAACTCTGACAGACCAGGTTTTGGATAATGGCAGTATTGAGCTGTTTAACGATCGGGTCGCCATTGATTTGATTAACCTTTCGACCCTCGGTCGTCATCACAGCCGCTGCGCGGGCGCCTATGTGCTGAACCGCAGCTCCGGTCGAGTGGAAGTCTTTCAGTCACGCTTCGTCATTTTGGCCACTGGCGGCGCGAGTAAGGTGTACCTGTATACCAGCAATCCTGACAGCTCAACCGGCGACGGTATCGCCATGGCCTGGCGGGCGGGCTGTCGGGTGGCGAATATGGAGTTCAACCAATTTCACCCGACCTGTCTCTATCACCCCCATGCAGGTTCCTTTTTAATCTCTGAAGCCGTGCGCGGCGAAGGCGGCGTGCTGCGCTTGCCGAATGGCCAGCGCTTTATGCAACGCTTTGATGAGCGCCGCGAACTCGCGCCCCGAGACATTGTGGCGCGCGCCATAGACCATGAGATGAAGCGTATTGGTGCAGACTGCGTGTACTTGGATATCAGTCATTTGTCCGCCGCGTTTATCCACGGCCACTTCCCCAATATCGCGCAGAAATGCTCGGAACTGGGAATCGACATTACCAAGGACCCTATTCCCGTTGTGCCTGCCGCCCACTACACCTGTGGCGGTGTGGTGGTAGACGAGCACGGGCGTACCGATGTGCCAAACCTCTACGCTATTGGTGAGGTGAGCTGCACTGGCTTGCATGGTGCCAACCGGCTCGCCAGCAACTCGTTGCTTGAGTGTTTGGTTTATGGGCATCGAGCGGCGCAAAAGATCATCAGCTCGCTGGATAAGCGACAAAATGACCCTTACATCCCCAAATGGGACGAGTCGAAAGTGACCGATTCCGATGAGTCGGTGATTATCGCCCACAACTGGGACGAGCTGCGCCGCTTCATGTGGGACTACGTGGGCATTGTGCGTACCGACAAACGACTGATGCGCGCACACCGGCGGATTGAACTGCTCAAACAATAAATTCAGGATTATTACGCTACATACAGGGTTACCAACGACCTCATTGAACTGCGTAACCTGCTGCATGTGGCGGACTTAATTGTGCGCAGCGCGCTGAAGCGCAAGGAAAGCCGAGGCCTAAACTACAATATGGATTATCCGACCTCAGCCGAAGGCACCGCTGACACTATTTTATCGCCGGGCAGCCTGGAAAGTCTGATTGTCGAGCCAGTTGCACAGCAGGGCCTGCGTTAACGCTGGGCCATCTGCGCCGTGCCTAAACGCCGTGCAACACCCGCCGGCGCAAAGCCGCATAGGCTGAGGCCGATACTTCACCACGAAACACCCAACCCACCTCACCGCCGGGCTGGGCGAGGCCCACGCACCAAGCGCTAACCCAACAACGCAGAGGCACACCGATAAGGGGTTGACGCCCAAGGGCAGGCAATTCGACTGAAAGGGTAGACGTCGTCTGCGATGCGAATGGCACGACGACTGTCACGGTATGCTGCCAGCGGGTTGGAGACACGGCGCGAGACACATAAACACAGGCAAGCGCCAAACCGGTGAAACCCAGCAACCCATACAGGCCATAGCAGGTGATTGCCGCCCAGCATACGGCACAGCAGCGCCGCAAGTGACCGGGGTAAAAGACGAGGGTGTTAGAGGATGCCGTCGTAGGCGATGATTTTTTCCACGAGTTTGGCAGCCATGGGGTCTTGCGCTGTGATGCGGCCCTGTAGCAGGTCGTAAAGATCGACATCTTCCCAATCCAATAACTGTTCGTACAGCGCCTGCTCGGCGCTGGAAAGATCGTGAAAACAATCTCGCACAAAGGGCACGAGCTTCAATTCCAGTTCGGTTAAACCGCGTCTGCTGCGCCAGTAAATATGCTTTAAATCAGCTGGGATCACGAATATTCCTCAGGTCATTGCTTTTGCCCGACGCTATGAGGCAGTCTGCGCCTAAATATCTGTAAGACGAGAACGACACGTGGACGCATGGTCAGACGCACAAATCGTCAGCCTCGAAGGCCATGCGGTCAAAGCCTTCCTGCAAGGCTACCTTACCTGCAATAGCGAGCGCATTGAACACAATGCGCCCACGCCCATGACGGTATGCAACCTTAAGGGTCGGGTTATCGCCAACGGCTGGGCTATTGGCGACGATGCCAAGGTCCAGCTTATTGTGCATAGATCCGTTGCCGCATCGCTGGCTACCTTTCTACAACCCTACGCCATGTTCTCCAAGTGCAAGGTCGAGGCGTTGACCCGCAAGGTATACGTCAAATCACCACCCCATTCCCACAACGCCTTCACCGGCGACTGGTGCTTTGTGCAAACGCTTGAGGCCTTTCAAAACAGCACTGACCGCTCAGATGCAGTTGCCAGCGACCTCATTGCAGCACGCTTTGCCTTGGTGAGTGAACCTGTAGCTGGAAAATTCTTGCCCCAAGTGCTGGGCTTGCATGAGGTAAACGCAGTGGACTTCGACAAAGGATGTTATTTGGGCCAAGAGATTGTGGCCCGCGCACAGTTCCGCGGCGCGGTAAAGCGCGGGATAGATCAGTTTCGTTGGCGCAACAGTTCGCCTGCCGCCGGTGAGGATTGGTCAGAGGAGATTTATGGCAAGGGCACTGTGATTTGTGCGGCACCAACAGACGGTGACAAAAGCGGTCAAGGACTTTGGGTGAGGCGCCTGTAGGCTGTTGCTCAAAAAATGAATTTTTACATTGAGCCGCTAAAGACACGATCCATACCTACAGCGCATGAGGCTAATGCTGCGGCAACGTGCCACCGTTGATGCAACAAGCATCTAAACACCGACCAAGGCAACGAGCCTTTCCTGTTAGCGCGATCTGGAGATGAGCCAGATAAAAAGCAACGCATAGCACTTTGGGATAAAGATGCTAATGCGTGCAGAAACCATGCAGAATTGAAAGGCTAAGCGATGGACTGGCCAATGCTTGGGCAAATTGGCAAGCGCAAATCCATGAAGACCGGCGCAGTTGCTGGAAAAAGGAGGCCCGC